>CAZYHO010000078.1:0-12050 GCA_964647495.1 uncultured Akkermansia sp.
GCCACCGCTGACGCGCCCGGAGGCTCGCGTCCCACCCCGGAGCTTCGCTTTGATGGCTGAGTTCTGGAGCGGGCGTGTGTACTCGCACCGAACACCTCTGAGCCGTGTACCGTGCCCCGCTGCACCTTCCACAGGACACGCAGGCGGTTCGTGCAAAAATCCGCCATGCCTTCAGGGTGCCTTTGCCGAGACCTCTTCATTATTCCTCCCCTCAAATGCACAAACTCCAGGCCTGGGGCGATGCCACAGGCTGCTGTAAGGCCGGGCCGTTGGCCCTGGGGTGCGGAGAGCCATAGCGCAAGAAGCTGCCTCGCGCATGCGAACACCTGCCAGGCGCCAGATCCTCCTGGGGGTGCGAAAGTCGGTTCCGCAGGAAGCGGTTCGCTGCGGCTGAAGCAAGGCTGGGGCGCCGAGCCAACGCCTCCTCTCGAGTGACTCTCTGTGCTGACTCATGAACGGGAGGGTTCGCGAGGTCCGCCGCGTGACGGAATCACGATTGCACTCCGACGGGGATCTGGTATGATGCGCGCGCTATGAAAACGACCACCACTCTCCTCGCCGTGCTCGTGGCGCTTGCCTCCGGGAGCGCGTTTGCCGCCCTGGATGTTCCGAAGAAGGTGTTTCCGGTGAAGCGACTCGACGAGGCCATCGCCAAGGCGAAAAGCGAAAAGAAGGCCGTGTCGCTTGTTTTCTCACAGGCGAACACCACCTGCGGCATCTGCATTGCCGCGAGTTCGCAGGCATTCAAGGCGCTCGACGACCATTCCATCGTCGTTCTGGTCAACTCGGGTGTGATCGAGGAACTCGCGCTACTCTCGCCGCCCGTGTTCACGGCGCTCAACGAGGATTCCTTCGGGAACACCATCCCCTGGGCGGTCGTCATGTCGCCCGACCTCACCGAACCATGGGACAAGGTCAAGCACGAGGACATGACCAATGCCAAAGCCTATCGGGCGGTCGAAAAATCGGTCAAGGCGCGGCTTGCGCAGCCGGTTGACGCGGCTCCGGCGACACCGGCCGCCGCCGGGGAGCGCGGATCTGTGTTCAAGTGGTTTCTGAATTCGGGCCAGATGTATATAGGGAGCTTCGTGAGGGCCAGCGAGAATTCCCTGTACCTCAAGACTCCCGAGGGACATGACCAGAAAGTGCCCTTGGCGGAATTAGGTCCGGGCGTCCGCGAGTACGTCAATTCCTTGAAAAAACAGGCGGCCGGCGGAAGCGCCGCCACCGGCGATCCGGCCGCGACGAAGTCCGCCCAGCCCGAAAAATGGAGCAACACGTCGGGCAAGGTCATCGAGGCCACGTTCGTTTCACTGCAGAACGGTCAGGTGACTCTGCAACTCCCCGACGGAAAACCGGCGAAGGTCGCGTTGACTTCCCTGTCCCCCGAAAGCCGCGCCCGCGCCGAGGCCGCTGCGGCGCGGTGAACGGCGGAATGTGGCCGCGGAAGGACCGCAGTGACCGAAAGGACGACCTGAAACGAAGCCAGGACTCCGCCCCTCTGATCTCTGACCTCCGATCTCTGACCTCTGACCCTCTGATCTCCGACCCGCATTTCCCTGTGGCGTGTGGGGATCGGATGGCTAGGATCCTGCTTTGCCTGGGTCAGGGGATTGCCTGACCTGGGCCGGCCTTCTGTGGCCGGGTTGGCGAACGATGACGACGACACGCGCGATTCTTGCCTTGGTGGCGGCAACCGCATTGGACGCGGGGGCGCGGGCGGCTGCGGAAACGGCTCCGGATTTCAACCGCGAGGTCCGGCCGATCCTGGCCGAGCATTGCCTCGCCTGCCACGGGCAGGACGCAAAAGCGCGCAAGGGGGACTTGCGGCTCGACGTGCGCGAGGAGGCGGTGGCGACCGGCGCCATCGTGCCGGGCCGCGCTTCCGAATCGGAGATGATCGTGCGGCTGCATGCCGCCGATCCGGACGATGTGATGCCGCCGCCGAGCGCCGCGAAAGGGCAGCCGCTCACGCCGGAGGACATCGCCGTACTCACGCGCTGGATCGACGGCGGGGCGCCGTACGCTTCGCACTGGGCGTTCGTCCCGCCATCGGCGCCGGCGGTCCCGACATTCGATGCCGGTGTGGAGGACGGTTTTGTGCGCGGCCCGATCGACGCGTTCGTGCTCGACCACCTGCGGGCGCGCCAATGGCGGCCGGCCGATCCCGCCCCGCGCGACGTCTGGCTGCGACGCGTCACGCTCGACCTGACCGGCCTGCCGCCCACGCCCGCGGAGATCGATGCGTTCCTGGCCGACACCGCGCCCGATGCGTTCGAAATGGTAGTCGACCGCCTGCTCGCCGCGCCGGCCTATGGCGAACGTCTCGCCACCGACTGGCTGGACGTGGCGCGCTACGCCGACACCTACGGCCGGCACGAGGACGCCGACATGATCGTCTGGCCGTACCGCGACTGGGTGATCCGCGCCTTCAACGAAAACCTGCCGTACGACCAGTTCATCACATGGCAGACCGCAGGCGACCTGCTGCCGAATCCCACGCGCGACCAGCTTATCGCCACCGCCTTCAACCGGCTCGCGCAGCAGTCGAACGAGGCGGGCAGCAACCCGGAAGAATTCCGCATCGAACAGGTGGCCGACCGCGTGCATACGAATGGCACCGCGCTTCTCGGCCTCACGCTGGAATGCGCGCGCTGCCACGACCACAAGTTCGACCCCTTCACGATGAAGGACTACTATTCGATGGCGGCCTTCCTGAACAACATCGATGAGCTGGGGCTCTTCGCCGTCTTCACCGGAGGCATCCCGCCTCCGTCGATCCTGCTGTTCTCGCCGGACGAGGAAAAAGAACTCGCCGAATTGCGCCCGCGCGCGCAAGGTCTGGAGGAACAGCTTGCGCGCCACCGCGCCGAGGCGGCCGCCCGTTTCACTGAATCATTGACATCCGAGCGCCCGCCCGCTCCCGCCGCGCCCGCGCTCGCCGCCGCTCCACCGCCGCGCTCGTGGTGGCAGCGCGTCACCGGTTTCTTCGGCGGCTCGTCGTCCAGCGCGGCGGCCACTCCAAGCCCGGCACCCGTGTCCGTGCCCGTGCCCAGCGCCGCGCCAGCCACACCGGCGGCGTTCATCCGGTTCAATTCCGCTGACGAGAAACTGATCCCGAACGAAGCGGATCCGGACCAGCCGGCCGAAATGAAAAGCAAGACGAAACTCGCCGTCGGCGGCCACACCGGCCACGGGTTTCACTTCGACGGTTTCAACGCGGTGAACATCCACGCCGTGCCAGAAGTCCACCGGAGCGATCCGTTTTCCTTCGCCCTCTGGATCAAACCGGACCACGTGCATCCACGCGCCGTGATCGCCCACCGGAGCCGGTCCGGTGTCGATTCGGCCATGCGCGGATACGAACTCATCCTCGAGGAAAACCGCCCGGCCTTCGCTCTCGTCCATTTCTCCCCGGGAAACGAAATCCGCATCGCCGCCACGCAGGCGGTGCCGGCCGGAACATGGACGCACATCGCCGCCACCTATGACGGCTCGAGCCGCGCTTCCGGCCTCACGCTTTACATCAACGGCCGGCCCGCCGAGACGCGCATCGTGCGCGACCATCTCTATCGCGATATCGTGTACCGCGAGAAATGGGGTGACAGCACCGAGAAGGACAACGGCGACCGCATCCTCCCGTTCAGCCTCGGCGCCCGCTTCAACGACACCTCGTTCACTCATGGCACCGTCGATGATTTCATCTTCTTCCGCGGCTGCCTGTCCGCGCCGGAAGTGGCACGCCTCGCCGATCCCGCCGCCTCCATCGCGGATGCCGACTGGCTCGACTGGTGGCTGCGCGAAAAAGACGAAACCTGGCGCGCCCTCCACACCGAACTCACCGAAGTGCGCGCCGCCATCAACGAGGTCGAGTCGAACGCCGTCGACCTCATGATCATGAAAGAAAACGACGGCCCGCGGCGCCCCACGCATGTCCTGCGCCGCGGTGTCTGGAACCAGCCGGGCGAGGAGGTGGTTCCGGACACGCCGGCCGCGCTGGGCCTGTTGCCCGCCGATTTCCCCCGCGACCGCCTCGGATACGCCCGCTGGCTCACCAGCCGAGAAAATCCGCTCGTCTCGCGCGTCGCCGTGAACCGCCTGTGGCAGCTTTTCTTCGGGCGCGGTCTGGTTCCTCACAGCGAAGACTTCGGCACCCGCAGCCCGCTGCCCAGCCATGCCGACATGCTCGACTGGCTGGCCGTTCATTTCATGGACAGCGGATGGGACATCAAGGCGCTGTGCCGCCAGATCACCCTGTCCTCGGCGTATCGCCAGGCATCGCTGCCGCGCGACCTCGCCTGGCTCGAAGCGGATCCCGAGAACACGCACCTCGCCCGCGGCCCGCGCTATCGGCTGCCCGCCGAACAAGTGCGCGACCTGGCGCTCGCCGCCAGCGGATTGCTCGTGCCGGCGATCGGCGGACCCAGCGTCAAGCCGTACCAGCCGGCCGGCCTGTGGGAAGACAGCGGCACCCAGCATGCCTACAAGCAAGACCATGGCGATGCGCTTTACCGCCGCAGCCTTTACACCTTCTGGCGCCGCACGCTGCCGCCGCCGACAATGACGGTCTTTGACGCACCGACACGCGAGTTCTGCAAACCGCGCCGCGAATCGACGACCACGCCGCTCCAGTCGCTCGTCCTCATGAATGACCCGCAATTCATCGAGGCCGCGCGTGTGCTGGCCGCCCGCCTTGTCACCGATCATCCGGCCGCGCCCGGCGCGCGGATCGCGGATGCCAGCCGCCGGCTTGTCGGCCGGCCGCTCGACCCCGCGCAGGCCGAAGCCGTGCTGCATTACTACCAGCAGGAGTTGGAAAGCTTCACCGCCGATCCCGCGGCCGCCACCGCCCTGCTCACAGCCAACGGCGAGGCGCCGCCGCCCGACGCCGCGCTGCCTGCCGCCGAAGTGGCCGCCACCACCTCGGTCATCCGGCTCCTCTTCAATTTCGGCGAAACCACGATGAAACCGTGACGCACCGCCACGCCGATCCACCTTCGATGCCCCAAGCCGCCGCCACCGCCACCGCCATGACCTCCCGCCTCCGCTCGCTCCTCCCGTGCGGCCGGGTCGCCGCGCCATTGAGCCGGCGCGAATTCCTCGCCCGCAGCGGGTACGGGCTCGGCGCTCTCGCGCTCGGCGAATTGCTCGGCCTCGGAACCGGCACCAACGCGGCGGCCGGGCAAATCGCGGCCGCTTCCGCGCGCACTGGCGGCCGCCCGGACCTGCCGCACTTTGCGCCCAAGGCCAAACGCGTGATTTTCCTGTTCATGACCGGCGGCTTGTCGCAGTTCGAAAGCTTCGACCACAAGCCGTTGCTCGGCGAGCGCCAGGGCGAGGAATTGCCACCGTCGGTGCGCGGCGGCGCGCCGTTGCTCGGGATGTCGAACAACCAGGCGCAGATCCCGATGGTCGGATCGCCCTGGCCGTTCGCCCAACACGGCCAGTCGGGCGCCTGGTTCAGCGACCGCTTTCCCCACCTCGCGAAACGCGCCGACGACATCTGCTTCCTCAAAAGCATGACCAGCGAGGCGGTCAACCACGATCCCGCCCTCACATTCCTCCAGTCCGGCGCCCAGCTCCCGGGCCGCCCGAGCATCGGCGCCTGGCTCGATTACGGCCTCGGCAGCGAGAATGCCGACCTGCCGGCATTCATCACGCTCGTCTCGAAACGCCCTGTCGATCAACCGCTTTCGTCACGCCTCTGGGACGCCGGATTCCTCCCGACCCACCACCAGGGCGTGCAATTCCGCGCCGGCGCCGAACCTGTCCTGTACCTGCACGATCCGCAGGGACTCGGCCGCGACCACACGCGCGGCATGATCGACACACTCAACGAACTGCATCGCGCCGAATTCGCCCGCTCCGCCCAGCCCGACCTCGAAGGCAAAATCGCCCAGTACGAAATGGCCTATCGCATGCAGATGGCCGTGCCCGAAGCCACCGACCTCAGCAAGGAACCCGCAAGCGTGAAAACGCTCTACGGACCCGATGTCGACAAGCCCGGCTCGTTCGCCGCCCACTGCCTGCTCGCCCGGCGCCTCGCTGAAAGCGGCGTGCGTTTTATCCAGCTCTTCCACCCGGGCTGGGACCACCACGGCTCGCTCCCGGAGGGATTTGACATCGGCGCCCGGGAAGTCGACCAGCCGGCCGCCGGTCTGCTCGCCGATCTCGCCGCGCGCGACCTGTTGCGCGACACGCTCGTCGTATTCGGCAGCGAGTTCGGCCGCACCTGTTACTCGCAGGGCAAAATCTCGAAAACCACCGGATCCTTCGGCCGCGAACACCACCGCGATTGCTTCACGTTCTGGCTCGCCGGCGGCGGCGTGAAGCCGGGCATGACCTACGGCGCGAGTGACGAATTCGGCTTTCGCGCCGTCGAAAACCCGATTCACGTCAACGACTTTCACGCCACCATGCTCCACCTCCTCGGCATCGACCACGAGCGCTTCACTCACCGCTTCCAGGGCCGCGATTACCGCCTCACCGATGTCGCCGGAAATGTGCTCACGCCGATCCTGGCTTGAGGGATAGACGCATCCTCTGGAAATGCGGCACGTTTCCCTACGGGATCCTTCTTCCCTGCGCCGCCTCCCGGAGCGCGTACCAGTCTTCGCGGCCGAGGGTGATCGCATCGCCGCGGGCGGATGAAGCGACGCGCTCCGGCTTGTTGGTGCCGAGAATCGAGACCGGCCTCGATGGATGAGCGAGCACCCAGCCGTGCGCCAGCGCATCGGGCGGCGCGTCTCCGTACCGCAGCGCCACGGCTTTCATCGCGACGCGCACGCGTACCGCCGCCTCGTCCGCGGGATCGAACAAACGCCCGCCCCCCAACGGCGACCACGCCATCGGCGCCATGCGGAGCCGCTGCGCCTGGTCGAACGTGCCGTCGTGGATCGGCGTCGCGCAGAAAAGGCTGAATTCAACCTGGTTGGTGGCCAGCGGCCGCTCGACGAAGGCGCTCAGCGCCTCGAACTGGGCCGCCGAATAATTCGACACCCCGGCGGCGCGGATCTTTCCGGACGCGAGCAGCCGGTTCAAAGCGCTCGCCGTTTCCTCGTGGGCCGTCAGCCAGTCCGGCCGGTGGACCAGCAGGAGGTCCAGCGCTTCCACGCCGAGATGGCGCAACGATTTCTCGGCGCTCGCGACGATGCGATCGGCCGTGGCATCGTAGTGCGCGGTGCGCCGCTCCGGGACACCTGCATGCGGGATGTAGATGCCGCACTTCGTCACGATTTCGAGCCTCGCGCGGATGCCCGGGTCCTGGCGCAACGCCGCGCCGAGCGCCGCCTCCACCGCGTATCGCCCGTAGATTTCAGCCGTGTCGACCGTCGTGATACCGCAATCCAGCGCGGCCTTCAGCAGCGCAAGCACGCCGTCGGTCGTCCGGGTCACAGGGTCGTCGAGCAGCCGCCAGGTGCCGAGCACCAGGCGTGAAAACTCGGGACCGTTCGGGGTGAGCCGGCGTCGCGTCATGCCCGCATCCTGCGCCGGACGAGCCGCTTTCCAACCGCGAATAAACGGCAGGAGGACAGGACCTTTGCGGAACCCGGCCATTCCGAGCGCGTCGCTCCGGCTGTTGACGGCCGGGGTATTGGGCATTGGGTGAGGCGATGGCAAATGACCCGGATCGGCAGTCGGAGGACGCGGGAGAGGAGCGACGCGAGGATGCGCTGGCGGCGGAGGAGTTGTGCGACGCGGCGGCGGGCGACGTCGCCGTCGGAGATCTGGATGGCGCGATCGCGAAATACCGGCAGGCCACCGAGCGTGATCCGGCGAGTTTCGAGGCCTGGCACGCGCTCGGCATGGTGTTCATGAAAAGCGGGCACTTGAAAGAAGCGATCGGCGCCGGACTGATGGCCACCACACTGCAACCGAACGACCTGCTCGCCTGGACGGCGCTCTCCCAGATGTACGTCAAGAACGGCCAGATCGTCGAAGCCGAGGACGCCAAAGCCAAAGCCCGCATCCTCTCCCTCGGCGGCCGCGTCCTCCGGGATCCCTGACACCCGCTCTCCCCTTGCCAACACTGAATACCGATTACCGATTACTTCTCTGACCTCTGACCTCTGACCTCCGATCTCTTCATCTGATCACCGATCACTGGATTCCGCCCCTTGCCCCTTGAAGCCCTTCTTCCTGACCACCGCTATCGATTACCCCAACGCGGCCCCGCACCTCGGGCATGCGTATGAGAAAGTGCTTGCCGATGCGATTGCGCGGCACGTTCGCCGCACCGGGCGGCCGGTGTATTTCCTCACCGGCCTGGACCAGCACGGCCAGAAAGTGCAGCAGACCGCGGAAAAGGCCGGCATTTCCCCGGCCGCCCACGTCGAGCAGACCTCGAAGCTGTTCGTCCGCCTCTGGGAATCGCTCGGCATCAGCCATGACGCCTGGATCGAGACGACCGACGAGCGTCACAAGACGGTGGTCCGCGCGTTGTTGCAGCGGCTTTACGATGCGGGCGAAATCACCAAGGGCCTCTACCGCGGCTTCTACAGCGTCCGCCAGGAACAATATATCACCGCGAAGGAGCGGCGGGAGGACGGCACGTTCGGGCCGGAGTGGGGCGAGGTCGTCGAACTCGAAGAAGATAACTGGTACTTCGGCCTGAAGAAGCACATCCCCTGGCTGCGCCAATTCCTCCGAAATCACCCGGACGCTGTCTTCCCCGAAAGCCGGAGGCGCAACCTGCTCCAGGCCGTCGAGGAAACCGAGGGCGCCGACCTCTGCATTTCCCGGCCGAAAGCCCGCCTGCGCTGGGGAATCGAATTGCCCTTCGATCCGGATTTCGTTTGCTACGTCTGGTTCGACGCGCTCGTCAACTACATCAGCGGCGCCGGCTGGCCCGAAGGCTCCTGGGAGCCGGGCGGCCGCCGCTTCGCCGACCTCTGGCCCAACGACTGCAACGTCATCGGAAAGGACATCCTCGTTCCCGCCCACGGCATCTACTGGCTCAGCATGCTCCACGCCGCCGGCTTCACCGACGACCAGATGCCCCGCTTCCTCGTCCACGGCTGGTGGAACATCCGGAATCAATCCGGCGAAAGCGAGAAGATGAGCAAGTCGCTCGGCAACGTCATCGACCCGCAGGCGCTCGTCGGCGTCATCGGCGCGGACGCCCTGCGCTATTACCTGCTCAGCGAGATGTCGACGGGCCAGGACGCCGATTTCTCCCACGACCGCCTCATCGTCCGCAACAACGCCGAACTCGCCAACGGACTCGGCAACCTGCTCAACCGCACGCTCAACATGACCCAGCGATACAGCGCCGGCGTCATCGTGCGCGGCCCGTACGACGATCCCCTGCTCGCCGAAGTGCGCGACGCCGTGGCCGCCCTCCCCGCCCGCTACCTCGCCGCCCTGGAAACCTGGCAGTTCAACCGCGCCCTCGAAGCCGTGTGGTCCGTCATCGACACCGCCAACCGCTTCATCGAACGCACCGAGCCCTTCAAGCTCGCCAAAGATCCCGCCCAACGCGAGCGCGTCCTCGCCATCCTCCACCACCTCTGCGAAACGCTCGCCCACCTCTCCGTCTTCCTCGACCCGGTCATCCCGGCGGCCATGGCCCAGCTCCGCGCCCAGCTCCAATGGGATATGCCACCGGACCTCACCTACGCCGGCCTCGCCTGGGGCCTGCTGCCGGACGGCCACGCCGTCGGCAAACCGAAACCACTCTTCCCGAGAATCGAAACGCCTCCCGCCGAGGCGCCTCCCGCCACGTCCACTCCTTCAACACCTTCCACACTCTGACGGGCGCCTTTTCACGCCCTCTTCGCCCGCTTCCCGCCCTTCGCGAACACCTGGCGCCCCTCCCCGCGCCCTCCCGCGCGCCAATTGCCGACAATCGCGGTAGGGAATCATTTTAGTCGCTCCAACTTTATAAAATGATTCGCGGAACGCTGTGGCAAATGTGGAACGTGCCGCGCGATTTTTTTGCAAATTCGGCAAATACGCTTGTCGAAAAATCCCGCGGTGGCTAGCGTCGGCTCTCCTTCCCGCGGTGGGTGGGATTCCGCCGATGGCACGAGCCGGAACATCGGCGGGGAGGACTGATACCGGTTCATAAATTTCTGAATATCAACTTCTTCTAGTTGCCGGGGGACAACTGAGACAATGAACGCGCTCAATGGATTGTGGGAAAAGATTTGTGACAATGTTCGCCAAGGCCTCAGCCCGGATGCATTCCAGAGATGGTTTGCGCCGGCGCGTCTGGTCGAGGCCGGCGAAGAGACCCTGACACTGGCTGTTCCGAACAGCATTCAGCAATTGTGGATCGAGTCGAACTACGCCACGCTGCTTCAGGACGCCATCATCCTGACACTGGGAGATCGGCGCGCCGTGCGGTTCCAGGTCGAGATGAACGGTGTCCCGGGCGACGTATCCGGCGCGACGCACCTCGGCCGGCGAGAGGGGGCGAATGGCGACGCGCGACTCCACCGCGTGGTCGTGCCCCAGGGCGGCGCCAGCGGCACTGGTGTTCATGGAGCCAACGGCATCGCTTCCGGGCACGCGGCCATCCCGTCCGCCGGTGGCGCGCCGCGGCTCACGGGCCTCACCGGCCAGAGCGCGGATGGCGGTGGCGGTTTCAACGCCCGTTATGTGTTCGAAAATTTTGTGGTCGGCAGCAGCAACCAGTTCGCCCACGCGGCGGCCCTCGCGGTCGCCGAAAACCCCGCGCGCATCTACAACCCCCTCTTTATCCACGGCGGCGTCGGGCTGGGCAAAACGCACCTCATGCAGGCCGTCGGCCACCACATCCTCGCCCATCGCAAAAAAGCGCGCGTCATCTACATCTCCAGCGAACAGTTCACCAACGAGTTCATCGACGCGATCCAGCAGGGCACCTTGCCGAAATTCCGCCGCCGCTACCGCCAGGCCGACGTGCTCCTCATCGACGATGTTCAGTTCTTCGCCGGCAAGGAACGCTCCCAGGACGAATTCTTCCACACCTTCAACGCCCTCTTCGACGGCCATCGCCAGATCGTCATGACAAGCGACCGCCCGCCAAGCGAAATGCAGAAGCTCGAAGCCCGCCTCGTCTCGCGCTTCGAGTGGGGAATCGCTGCCGAAATGCAGGTCCCGGACGTCGAAACCCGCACCGCCATCCTCCGCAAAAAAATGACCCACCTCCAGGTCACGCTGCCGGACGAGGTCGTCCTGTTCCTCGCCGAGCGCATCAGCAACAACGTTCGGCGCCTCGAGGGTTCACTCATGCGCCTGGCCAGCTTCGTCTCGCTCTCGAACGAAAAACTCACCCAGCCGCGCGTCGAAGATCTCCTCCGCGACCTGCTCCAGGAAGACGCACGCAACCAGATCACCATCGACAAGATCCAGCGCGTCGTCGCCGAACACTACGACGTGCGTCTCGCCGACATGACCAGCAAACGGCGCCCCGCCTGCATCGCGTTCCCGCGCCAGGTCGCCATGGCTCTCTCCCGCGATCTGACGCGCGCCTCCTACGCCGAAATCGGCGCCGCTTTCGGCGGCCGCGATCACGGAACCGTCATGCACGCCTGCAAACTCATCACCATCCGCATGGCCGAAGATTCCAAAATCCGCAGCATCATCATGCTCCTCACCTCGCAGCTCAAATCCTGAACGAGGGAAGTTGAAGGACGTCCGGTATCCGGCCTCCTCTCAGGCGGAAGGGGAGCGAACTTGTGTGGGCAGCCGCGCGAGGCATACTCCCTCCATGCGGGACATCTTCGACCTGCTTTACCGCATTCAGCAACGGAGGAAGCTCGGCATTCTGATCATCGGGGGCTGGGCGCTACAGGCGCATCGTTACAGCCGGTTCACCAAGGATGTCGACTGTCTGGTCGCTATCGATGAGGGCGAGGCAATCGGCGAGGAATTGGTCCGCGGCGGTTTCGAGTGTTTCGCGGAGTTGCCCTCGTTCAGCCGATTCCGGCATCGTATCGATCCCACGATAGTGGTCGATGTCATGCGTGTGAATGCCGCCACTTTCGCCAAGCTGTTGCCGGACTCGAAGGAACACTCCTTCATGGGCCTCACGCTTCGTGTTCCGTCGCTACCGCACCTCATCG
>CAZYHO010000078.1:12150-13838 GCA_964647495.1 uncultured Akkermansia sp.
GAACACTCCTTCATGGGCCTCACGCTTCGTGTTCCGTCGCTACCGCACCTCATCGCCCTCAAGCTCCACGCGGCGCGCCAGGAATCTCGCGAGGGCCGGGACGTGCCGGACATCGTCGCCTTGCTGGAAGCCAATCCTGGAGTTGTGCCGCCTGCCGTCCTGTGCGAACTGTGCGCACGCTACGGCACACCTGGAATCGCCGAGCAACTCGCCCGCTGGTTATGAGCACCCCGCGCCCCGAACTCGACCTCGTTCTTCCGGTCCATGTCGGCCCGGCTTTTCCACCGCCCGAGATGACGCCGGAGCAGTACGCGGAATGGATCGAGGACATTCTCCACTCGATGAAGGAAGATGGCAGCTTGTTGGAGGAAATCGCCCGGCGCCCCTGTCCTGGAGCCGAGCCGTTCGTGCTGCGGTGAATCGCTTCCCTGGGCGGCCGCCGCCCGGTGAAATGGACACCCGTCCCCGGGGCGAACCCGTCCCCTCATCGGGGCCATCGTCGATGGACAAGAATTCGGCCTTGCGCGGCCCCTGCCGCTGGGCGTATAAATTCGGTTTTCCGAATTCTGTCCGCCCCCACTGGTCTTCCGACCATCTGCGTTTGTTCAAGTCAATTGCCGATGCTCCACCGTTTTTGCCGCCGCTTCGCCCCGCCAGCCCGGCGTTCTCTGTTGCCCTTTCTGCTTCTGGCGGGCGCCTCAGGTCTTTCGCCCGCCCTCCGCGCGTCCTCACCGGTGCCGCCCCAACCCAAGGTGGCCGCGCCGTCGGCAAAAAAGAATCAGTCCGCGCCTAAGCCCGCGCCTAAACCGGCGACCAAGCCGGCGCCCAAACCCGCCGGCGCACCCGCCGCGCCGCAACTCCCGCGGGTCGACATTTACGAACCGATCGTCCCGACCACCGCGAAGCGCCTCAATCCCGACGTCATCATCCGGCAAAACCCGTCCGCCGCCGAGCGGGCGCGGCTGCCCGCCGTTTACGCCCCCACTCGCCCGCACACCGGGCTGGGACGCTTCTCGTGGAAAACGAACATCGTGACCACCGTCTTCTGGATCGGTGAGCCATCCACGGGCGTCACCGCCGCCTGCAACACGAAAAGCTCCTGGGATCCCGCCTGGCAGGTAAATTACGGCGGCTACGACGACCCGGATCCTTCCTTGCGGAAATGGGATTTCAGCCCCAGGACATTCGAACCGAAGCTCAACCCGTTTTACATCGCCCTTCCGTTCAACGATGTGACCAACCGCGAGATCGCGTCCACCGTCGTCCCGTGGCACGCCGCCACGCCGCGCCAGTCGAAGTACTCCAGCGTGCTCAAGGGCCGCTGGGTCGCCATCCGCCTCGGCAAAAAAATCTGCTACGCCCAGTGGGAGGACGTCGGCCCCTTCGAGACCGACGACTGGGCCTACGTCTTCGGCAGAAATCCCCAGCCCAAAACCGTCATGAACAACGGCGTCGGCCTCGACGTCTCCCCGGCCGTGCGCGACTACCTCGGCCTGGTCAGCGGCGTGCGCTGTGACTGGCGTTTCTGCGAGGTCTCCGAGGTGCCGGACGGCCCGTGGCGGAAATTCGGCGGCAACAACCCGTTCGTGAACTCGAAAAACCGCGAACTCGCCGAGCGCATCGGCCGCCTCACCGAACTCGAACACCAGCGCGAGCAGTGGCTGAAAAACTCCCGCGCCACCGCGATC
>CAZYHO010000079.1:0-11415 GCA_964647495.1 uncultured Akkermansia sp.
CTCGAATCCACTCGACAACCTGCCTGTTTGGCATGTTGTGGACCTTGTCGGAAATAGTTAAGATTGGCAAAGTATATCGGTAGTTTATTGCTTTGCAGCACCCAAGATCGCAAGAATTGGCAAAGGCCCCCCCAGGGACTGTTATCTCAACACATCTTGAGCCTATTGGCGATTTGCTCCTGGCCGTGTCCCTTACGCGGCAAACATGACGACTTCGCCTTTGGCGGTGAGCAGGGCCGCGGCGGCGTGTTCGCGCGCGAGCGATTGGAGCCATTGCTCCTGGGTGGCGCACCAGGCGGCGCGGAGGAGCGCGTCGGCGGCCAGGCAGTTTCCGGCGAAGATCGAGAGGCTGATGTTCGAGCGCAGGGGACGGCCGTTGACCGGATGACGAAATGGATCGAGTCGCCGGAGGTCGCGGTGGACTTTCCGGAGAAACGGGACGGCCGTGGACACCGTGGCCGCCGCGGGCGCCGGCATGGGGAACGCGATGAACCGGGTTCCATTGGAACGGGGATCGCGCAGGTGGAAAAACCCGTCCTGATGCGCGGGCACACCGATGACGCGCAACTCTCCGCCGACCTCGATGCGGGCATACGCAACGGCGGATTCACGGAGATACTCGATCGCCTTGTCGACGGCGAACCCGCGGGCCACCGCATCGAGGTTCACCGTCACCGGTCGCCGAAACCGGATCCGGCCGGTGGGCAGTAGCACGAGGTCGCGATACGAGGGAAGGGTAGGGGAGGGAAACCAGTCACCGCCCTGCGGCGGCCCGACGAATTCGAAGGCGCCGGCCGATTCGGTGGCAAGCCGCAGCGCCTCGCCAACCACTTCCGCGGTCCACGGATGCACGGCGAGCGGATGTGTGTGGGCGCAGGCATTGAGGCGCGCGACTTCGCTGGCGCGATCGTGGAACGACATGAGGGCGCCGACGCGGGCCATGCGGCCGATGGCCACCTCCGCGAGGCGCGCGAGCGTTTCCTCGCGCCGCGCATCCTCGAGGACGATGGACGCATAGGCTCCGAGCAGCGGCCGGTCGACTCGGATGCGGTGAAGTGCGGGCATGGTGGCGGGGGCGGGGGATGCTGCGCTGATTGATTCGACCCGATCCCGATGTCACTCGATTCTCACATCCCTCCTGGAAACGGGTTCGCTCAGGACGGGTGGGTCCGTCTCCTCCGCAACCATACGGCGAGGCCGGCGCCGAGGAGGAGGGCCGGCACGCCGGGTTCCGGAACTGCGATAACATCGATTTCGAACAGCGGCCGCAACGCGGGCGTCGGGTGCTCTCTTGTGGAAAAGCGCGGGTAACTTCCGGTTCCGATGCCGGAAGCGGCGTGGAGGGAGGCGACGTTCAGGCCGACGGCGCCGGCATCCAGTGAATTCTGGAGATAGGTCAGGACGGACGGGTCGGAGACATTGAGCGAGAAGACGACCCGGCTGTTGGCGGCGGTGGCGTCTCCGGGAGAAATGCCATCGATCAGGCCGAGAGCCAGCGGCTCGGTCTCCCAGCCTTCGCTGACGCTGTCGATCACATCGCCATCCGCGCGTCCCACACCCGAGCCGAAGCTTCTCGGGTACGCGTAAGGAGCGTAAGCGCCTGCCGGCGACCCCGCCGGCTCGTAGGGCGATGATTCGGAAAAGAGGGGAGGCCCGGGATCCTGGGGATCGAAGCCGACGCCGGTGTAACCGTCGCGCAAGCCGAGCGCGTAAAGTTCGAATGGCCTGCCTGGATCGGCGTCCACACCTCCGATGAGGTAGGTTGCGACCGAGTCGTAAGTCGGATCGTAGATGAGGGAGTTCTGGAGGTTGAGGTAGAGGCGGGCACTCGTGACCTGGTAATTCGAGGCGCCCAGGCCGGGCGTGACTTGAGCCGATGTTTCAAATCCCAGGACCATTTGCCCGAGGCGATCCGGGTCGTCTGAATTGAGGAACGCGAAAACAGGAACCGAGGTCGAGGTGCCGCTGGGAGCATTCCCGTAATTGAAGAAGTCCATGCCCGCGTCGAAGACGGCCGTGGCAGACCAGGCCGGGGAAAAATGACCGAGGGCCAGCATCCCGATCATCAGGAGCGGGGCGGTGGAACGACGTGAGGCAGGGCGGTGGAATGAGCGGCGCATTGGCGGCGGGGAACGGCGGACGTTGAGGGTGGAGGGAAGGCGAGTGGGCGCCGGACACGAAATCGATCAAAGGATCGATCACGGGATCCGACACTCGCAGTCTGGCAGGTGCAGGGGCCGATGGCCGGGGCCGCTTGACCACTGTTTGCGATGGATTGTCCATCCTCGGCCTGCGGCAGGCCGCATTCGCATACTGCGACAAATCCTGCGCAATCGCGGAGGGCCGCGCCTTCGCCGCGGTCTGGTCGTCGCGCCTGGTCGTCGCGCTATGGCTGCTTGCCGTCGGTCGTGGGCGCCTCCGCGGCCGGCGCCGGCGCCGGCGGCTCGGAAGTGTACGCTTTCCACCACGTCTCGATTTCGTCTCCGGCCGGCTGGCCATCGGCGACGACGATGCGATACCGCGAGACGTACGGTTTGCCGGGAGAGATTTCCATTTCGCCGGCCTGCTGCGGGGCGAAGCAAACGAAGGGCTCCGTGGGATTGAGGCGGAGCGGTTGCGGGGCGCGGAAGTTTTGGGGGTGGGAGAGAATGGCGATCCCGGCGTGCCCCGATCCGGCTTTTCCTCCCACCCAGAGCCAGCGCGCGGTGGAAGAATTGCCTTTGATGCGGTCGGTGATCCCTTCGCTGGTGAGGAAGAGGCAATTCGAGGCGCCGTCCCAGTCGCGATGCCCGCGGAATCCGAGGCCGCCGTAGTGGTATTCAGGAAGTTTCAATGGCTCCGCGCCGGCGCAGGTTTGTGTGGACACAAGATCGAGCAGAAATCGCGGGCGTCCGTCATCCGCGGCGCGGGCGGTCAGCTCCCAGGTTTCCTCGAGGACAACCGTCGGTGGCGTGGTCAGCAGGCTGACAAACCGGTGCCGTGCAGCCAGACCGGCGGCGTCCTCCTTTTCCCAGACGCGGTCCACACTGATGTGCTCGACGCGGCCTTTGCGCTCGCCCATGTTCCAGAAATCCGGCGCGGTGCCGGCGAAGGACGTCTTTGTCCACGCCCACCAGAGGCCGTGGTGGTGGATGTGGTTGGGCGGGTAGTCGTCGGCGACAAGCGTGCCTGACGGAGTGAATATCGGATAGACATAGCCGCCGCGTTGATACTCGGGCCGGATGTCGGGCCGCGGCACAGGCGCCGGTTCAGCGTGATAACGGAACATTTCGCGGTCGCCGGCCCGGAAAACGATCTGCGTGCCTTCCTTCTTCGCGGTGACGGGCGTGCCGGCAGTGGCGGCGGCCGGAAGGAGAAGGAAGATGAAGGCGGCCGCGACGGCGCCTGGCTGCAGGCGCAGATGGCGGGTGTCCGCAAAGGTTGATCGGCGGAGTCGGGTCATGGCCTGGGACAGAAGCGGCATCGCGCCGGATCAATGCGTGGAAACCGCGAACGGGGAAGGGGATGCGGTGGCGGCGGCGGCGGCGGCGGCGGCGGAAATGGATGGGAGCCCGATTTCCTCGGTGTTTTCGTCCACCGTGTCGGCGGCAGACTGTTCCTCGTCGTCGACCGGCGGATCGTCTGCGGCGGGCACTTTCGACTCCGGGCCTGGCTGGCGGCGGATGAATTCGGCGGCGGCGTCGCGGTAGGCGCGGGCGCCCTGGCTGTTGGGCGCGTATTCGAGCACTGTGAGTTCGTGGCTGGGCGCCTCGCTGAGGGCGACATTGCGCGGGATCACGGTGTGGTAGACGAGATCGTCAAAAACGCGGCGCACCTCGTCGACGACCTGGCGCGAGAGATTGGTGCGCGCGTCGAACATGGTCATGAGGATGCCTTCGATGAGGACGTGTGGATTGACGCCGGCGGCGCAGATGCGCTCGTGGAGGTCGACGATTTTGGCCAGTCCTTCGAGCCCGTAGTACTCGCATTGAATCGGGATGAGCAGCCCGTCCGCGGCCGAGAGCGCGCTGGTCATGAGGATGCCGAGTGAGGGCGGGCAATCGATCAGGCAGACGTCCCAGCGATTGAGGACGCGCAGTGGCTCGAGCACCTCGCGGAGGCGGACGAGGTGATTCTCGTTGCGGGCGAGCGAGACTTCGCTGCCGGCGAGTTCCATGTGGCTCGGGATGCACCAGAGGTTCGGCAGGCGGGTTTCGCGGACTTTGCTGGCGGCGAAATCCGCGCCGACCAGGCACTCGTAAAGACTGCCGCCTTCATCGGTGAGGCATCCGAGCGCGCTGGAGGCGTTCGCCTGCGGGTCGAGATCGACAAGCAGGGTGCGCACACTCTTTTCCGCCAGGGCGGCGGCGAGATTGACGGCGGTGGTGGTCTTGCCCACACCTCCTTTTTGGTTCGCGATGGCGACGATTTTCATTCCGGCAGAAGGGGTCGATCCGATCGTTTCTTGCTTATTGACTCAAGGCGGCTAGGGACGCCAGCGGTTTTTGTCCGCAGGGCCGATGGGCTGTCGAGATGAGTTTCGAAATCACCGAACGCTGGTTGATGGATGCCGGTGGCTGGCAGGCAATGAAGCCGGCCCGGGCCGCCTGGCAATCGGGCGCCGTGCTCGCGGTGGAGTTCGACGGCGCGCGGCTCCGCGGGCAGGTGCGCGCCGGTGGCCGCACGCTCGCGGCGGGCATGGTGATCAAGTCGAAAACAGACGTGACCAACCTCTGTGGATGCCCGGTGTCGCGCCGCGACGGCGCCCTCTGCGAACACTCGCTGGCGCTCGGACTGGCGTGGGCGCACCGAACTCCGAAGGACGCAGGGGCGGCCGGTGGATCGCAGGTGCGGACGCCGGAACGTGGCGGGGCGGCTCAGGCGGCGGGGCAGGCGGCGGGGCAAAGAGCCGGCATCTCCGCGTCGACCGGTTCCGCGGGCGGCGGGCGCGGCGCTGGCGGGGGCCATGTGTCGCGGCCCACTACGCAACCCCGCACTTCGGGGGCCTTGGTGATCACCCTGCCACCGCAGTTCTTCGATGGGCTGCGGCGCCGGCGGCTGGCGCTTGCCATGCGGCCCGCCCCCGGGGATGCCGCTGAATCCGCTTCGGATCGGGCTGTGCATGCCTGGATCGCCGCTCACGATTTGACAACGGTGCCGCCGCAAGTGGCGCTCGCGGATCCCGAGTCCATCGAATCATTGTTAGGCGCCCTCATCGGCCATCCACGGGTCCAGGTGGGCGGAAAACCCATCTCCATCGAAGAAGGCGGGTTGCGGCTGCCTCTGAGAGTCGCGGAGGATGAACATGAACAAGTGGCAAATAAACGGGAAAAGATATCTCAAGTATCTCATAATGAAAAGACAGCAACGAAACGTACTGCCTCTGGAGAGAAGATGGGCGCGGGCGCGTTCAATGATGGGCCGGCAAACCGCATTCACGCCAGTGTGCGCCTGGAAATCGAGCCGCACGCCGCCTCGTCGATCGATATCTGGGTGGGACCAAATCGTTGCGTCATCCGGAGCGCGAATGACAGAATGCTGCATATCATCAATGAACGATCACTGCTTTCTCCGTTTTTTGATGAATCGGGAAAGGCGGTGGCAAAATCGGTGACTCTCGCGTGGTTGGCACAGCAGGGAAACGTGTTGTCGGAAGTTTTCGAGGTGGATGAGGCGGATGCGCGCTGGCCGAAAGTGCGATTGGCGCCGGGACAGCCGCAGTTTCGCCTGGTGCTGGACGGGACACGACGGCAGTTGCGCGCCGGTTTCTGGTGTAAGTATCCCGGGCTGGAGGGTTTTGTGCTGCCCCAGGAATCACCGGGAACGGATCTCTTTCCATGCGCTGTCCCGGGAAGCGAGAACGAATTCGCCGAGCGGAACGTGGCGGCGGAACAATCCGCAATGGCGCGGCTGGAGCGGGAGGGATTTACGCTTGATATATCGAATAAGTCTTTTGTATTAAACGGAGAAAACGAGATTATCCGGTTTTTTGCGGGTGCTCTCCGCGATTTGGAACGCGAGTGGTCGGTGGTGTGGGAGGCGCGTGCCCAGGAGGCATTCCGCGGGCTGGAACGGTTCGAACCACGATTTCGCGAAGTGGCGAGCGGAAACGACTGGCTGGAGTTCGATCTTGCGTTCGTCGGAAACCACGGCAGCACGATATCGGCCGCCGACGCACGCCGATGGCTGCAATCGGGCGGAAAAGGACGCCTTCCCAACGGCAAACTGGCTGTCCTGGCGCGGGAGTCTTACGAGGATCTCGAGGAAGTATTGCGCGATCTCAGCCCGCGGCAGGAGCACGGCCATTTCAGAATCGACAAACGTCAGCAAGGATATCTCGAAGCCAGTGCGGAAGGGATGGGGGTAATGCGGAACCAGCAGCAGGAGATGCGCGACACGGACTTTGGCAATGTGTTTATCAACAGTGAGTGGCGGAAGATATTACGTTCTTATCAACTCCATGGAACACGATGGATGCTGCGCCTGGCGCAGCAGGGATGGGGCGGGATTCTCGCGGATGAAATGGGCCTGGGGAAGACGGTGCAAACCCTGGCGGTTGTTTCGAGTTTGCGCGTGGCAGCGAATGATGGCGGCGAGGGGAAAGCGCCATTTCTCGTGGTGGCGCCGACATCGCTGTTGGGAAACTGGCGCGACGAAGCGGCTCGATTCTCACCGGATCTGGACGTGCTCGTCGTGCGCAGTGGTGAACGAGCCACCGAATTGGCGCGGCTGGAGCAGGCGGATCTGGTCATCACGAGCTACCCGCTCATCGTGCGCGACCTGGAGCACCATCTGCGCGTGGCATACCGCGCCGTTTTCCTGGACGAAGCGGGATTCATAAGGAATCCCGATACACAGAACGCGCAGGCTGTGCGGCGGTTGCGGGCCGGGGCGCGCTTCGCTTTGACGGGAACGCCCATCGAAAACTCCATCCGCGATCTGTGGTCCATCGCAGAGTTCGTCCTGCCGGGCTATCTGGGCCGGCGCGACGACTTCCGGGAACGCTATGAGGCGCCCATGCTGGCAGGCGACACGGCGGCGCTGCGTCGCCTGCGCCGCCGGATGGCGCCTTATTGGTTGAGGCGGCTCAAGAATGAAGTGGCCCGCGATCTGCCAGCGAAAATCGAGAAAATCCTTCGCTGCGAACTCACCACGTTCCAGCGCGACCTCTACGCCGCCATCCAGCGCGAGGGCGTCCGCCAGGTGGATGAAGCCCGCCGGTCGCGCGCCGCCGGCCAGGCCCGCTTCACCTTGTTGACGGCCCTCCTCAGGCTGCGCCAGGCCTGCGGAGATCCGCGGCTGATCGACCGGTCGCTCGACGATCGCAGCCCGGCCGAGATTTCCGGAAAGTGGAGCGCCCTGGTCGAACTCCTCGAGGAAATCCGCGACGGCGGCCACAATGTGTTGATATTCAGCCAATTTACAACGCAGTTGACACTGCTCGAACCGGCCCTCGCCGAGGCCGGCATCGATTTCTGCCGCCTCGACGGCTCAAGCCGCGATCGCGATGCCCAGGTCGCCGCTTTCCGCGACAATCCCGCCAAACGCGCCTTTCTCATCAGCCTGAAAGCCGGCGGATACGGCCTGAACCTCACGAAGGCCGACACCATCATCCATTTCGACCCCTGGTGGAACCCGGCAGTCGAAGCCCAGGCCACCGACCGCGCCCACCGCATCGGCCAGGACAGGCCCGTCACCGTCTACAAACTCATCGCCGCCGGCACCGTCGAAGACAAAATCCTCGCCCTCCAACAACGCAAACACCAGCTCATGGAAAGCGCTCTCGCCGACGACACCGCGCCCCTCATGGACGACCTCGACGATGCCGCCCTCGATCAACTGCTCCACTGAGTCGCCCGCAAGCATCGCCGCTGGTCCGAAATCGAGAATCTCCTCCAGAACGAGAGGTCCGCACAAGCAAGACGCAACAGAACAGCGGGATCCAATGGAATGTGCAAAAGATCACATCGCATCGCCGTAATCAATAACTTCCGACAATGTATGTAATGTAAAATCGTAAACCTGTTCATATACACATTATTTCCGATCGCACGAGTTGCCAGCGGATTTCGTTTTCTCTGGGCGGCGGCCCTGCAGTCGCGGCTGGAGCTGGACGGGCCATGGCGGGATATGAAGTTCGTGCGGATTATGGTTTTCGCGATGGCACTGAGGGGTTGGGAGTGGTATCGATGGGCATTGACCGGCCTGAGGTTCGGGCATTTTCAACCGTCTATGGCATCCATTGGAACCCCGTTATCACCCACAGGCACGAAGGTACTGCTTTGCGGTTCCGGAGAGTTGGGCAAGGAGCTGGTGATGGAATTGCAGCGATTTGGCTGCGAGGTGGTGGCGGTCGACCGGTATGGGAACGCGCCGGCGATGCAGGTGGCGCATCGGAGCCATGTGATGTCGATGCTGGAAGGCCCGGCGCTGCGTGCGGTGATCGAGTGGGAGCGGCCTGATTTTGTGGTGCCTGAGATCGAGGCGCTGGCGACGGACGAATTGGTGGCGCTGGAGAGCGAAGGGTTTGTGGTAGTTCCGACGGCGCGAGCGGCGCGACTGACGATGAATCGGGAGGGCATCCGCAGGCTGGCGGCGGAGGAGCTTGGGCTGGCGACGTCTCCGTACGAGTTTGCGGAGACGCTGGCGGAGTTCGAGGCGGCGGTGGCCCGGATCGGTATGCCGTGTGTGGTGAAGCCGATCATGAGCAGCTCGGGCAAAGGGCAGAGCACGGTGAAATCGGCGGCGGATGTGCGCGCCGCCTGGGACTACGCGCAGGCCGGCGGCCGTGCCGGCCAGGGCAAGGTGATCGTGGAGGGATTTGTGGATTTTGACTACGAGATCACGCTTCTGACCGTGCGGCATGTGGGAGGCACCGGCTTCTGCGAGCCGATCGGCCACGTGCAGATCAAGGGTGATTACCGCGAATCGTGGCAGCCTTGCCCGATGTCGCCGGCTGCGCTGGCCGCGGCCCAGGAGATGGCCGCCGGGATCACGGGTGCGCTGGGCGGGCGCGGGTTGTTCGGTGTCGAGATGTTCGTTTGCGGCGAGGAAGTGATTTTTTCCGAAGTTTCGCCGAGGCCGCATGACACGGGGCTGGTGACGCTGGTCTCGCAGGATCTGTCTGAATTCGCGCTGCACGCCCGCGCGATCCTCGGGCTGCCGATTCCGGTGATCCGGCAGTTCGGCCCGTCGGCGTCGTGCGCCCTGCTTGTCGATGGCGAATCGGACAGGATGACGTTCGGAAACCTGGAGGGAGCCCTGGCCGAACCGGACACGCATCTGCGGCTTTTCGGAAAGCCCGAGGTCCGGGGATCGCGCCGGCTGGGCGTGACGCTGGCCCGTGGCGAGTCGATCGAAGCCGCCCGAGCGAAGGCCGTCGCCGCGTGTCGGGCTATCACAGTCCAACTCTAGCCCCCCACTGAACGACGCGCGGATGCGAACACAAGCGGCCATCAAGGTGCTCGCCCTCCACGAAATCGAGGAGGCGGATGTCAATGGCGTGGTCATTTCACACGGCGATCGGCGCGAGGTGAGCGAAGCTGCGGGCATCGAGGCGGCGGAGAAACGCCCCGCACGCAACGAGGCGTTGGAAAAGCGGACCAGCATGCTGTTGCGCGACGTGCGTGCGGCGGCGTGCGTGCGCGAAGTCACGGCGGGAGTCGAGCGTCCGCTGCATGGCGGGTGGATGGTGGCGGCGGTCGCGGCGCTGGCGCTGGTTCTCGGATTCTTGACGCACCAGCTCGGGGCGGGAAAAGTGGTCAACCTTCTTTCCATTCCCCTGCTGGGTCTGGTGGTGTGGAATCTCCTTGTGTATGTCGTCTGGGTGGCGGTTGAGATTTCCTGGGCTCGCAGCGGCCAGCCACAGGACGGGCGTGTGCCGGGCGGCTTGGGCGGATGGTTGAATCGCCTTTTGCTGCGCAGCGCGGGCGTCCGCATGAGCCGGGTGGCGCCGAAAGGCGCGGAATCGCCGCAGGGCGCGGCCGCAGTCGTCGCCGTGGCGCGACGGGCATTCTGGGAAAAGTGGCTGCGCGTCGTCCGGGCGCGCGCGGCAGTCTGGGTGGAGCTGGCATTCCACACGGGGGCGGTGGCGCTGGCGACGGGGTTGGTCGCCGGGATGTACGCGCGGGGATTGTCCGCCGAGTACAAGGCGGCCTGGGAAAGCACGTTCCTGCGCGCACCGGCGGTCTCCACTGTTCTGCGGACGGCGCTCGGCCCCGCGGCGCTCGTTCTTGGACGCGAAATCCCGAAGGGCGAAGCGATGCAGCCGCTCAACATCCATGATCAGGAAAAACTCCCGCCGGCCGAACGCGAAAGCGCCGCCGGATGGATCCACCTTTATGCCTTGACGGCGTTGATATTCATCGGGATGCCGAGGCTCGGCCTGATCGCGCTGATGTTGCGGCGTGGCCAGCGCATCGAATCCCACGCTCCCGCCGAACCGGCACTCGCGGCCGTTCACACCGCGCTGGTGCGTCAAGCCGGAGGCCAGGGCGTGCCAGTGAGCATCCTGCCGTTTGCCACCGATCCCGACCCGGAACGCCTCGCCGACCTGCGTGCCGCCCTGCGCCGCCTGTGGCCAGACACCGGCGCCGTGGCCATTCAGCCGACTCTGGCATACGGCGAGGAAGACGATGGTCTGGCCGCCCTGGGCTGGCCGGCTTCGTCGCCGCAGGGTCCCGCCCGTCCATCGCCGCGCCTGGTCCTGTTGATGTCGCTTTCCGCCACCCCGGAACGCGAGGTTCACGGCGAGCTGGTGCGCCAGCTTGCGGCCCGCGCCACCCAAGCCGCCCGGGCGGCCCGGGACGACAACGGCGTGTTCGCGGTGGCTCTGGATTCGCGTGTTTTCCGGCGCCAGTTCGACGGGCTGCCCGAAGCCGACCGCCGCCTCCGCGAACGCCGCGCCGCCTGGGAAAGAGTGATCGAAGGCGCCCTTGAAGCTGCGTTTTGCGAGGACTCGGATTATTACATTTGGCGCCGGGTGCCGGGTGGCCGCTGATCCTTGACCCGCGGTCATCAGGATCAATGCGACCCGCGCCCGCCATCGGGCTCGGCCTCTAATCCCCGAAGTCCAGGGCGGCAATCATCAAAATTTCCTGAATATCGGTATGGCCGGAAGATCGGGGTTCGCCGACAGATTGACTGTCCCTCTATGGTCTGGCATCCCATAGAACGCCTGTCACCCTATGCGCAATCATCAAGATTTCCTGAATATCGGCATGGCCGGAAGATCGTGAACCGCCAATAGATTGACTGTCCCTCTATGGTCTGGCATCCCATAGAACGCCTGATCAGCCGTCCTTCTACGGTCCTCGTGACCGGGGCAATCATGATTTCGGCAGACGGCTCTGGACAAGCTGCCAGATTTCCGCGGCCAGCGCTTCCGGGGTGGCGGTCGCATCGAACACCTTGATCCTGTGTTTTGCTTCGCGGGCC
>CAZYHO010000079.1:11515-13812 GCA_964647495.1 uncultured Akkermansia sp.
TTCCGGGGTGGCGGTCGCATCGAACACCTTGATCCTGTGTTTTGCTTCGCGGGCCACACGCAGGTAGCCGGTGCGCACGCGTTCGAAAAAGGCGAGCGGCTCGGACTCCAGGCGGTCCAGATCGCCTCCCGACCGCCGCCTCACCCGCTCCAGGGCTTCCGAGGCCTCCATGTCCAGCAGGATGGTCAAATCCGGGTGGCTCGATCCCACGGCGAACGCATTCAACTGGCTGATGGCGATCAGGTCGAGCCCGCGGCCGAAACCCTGGTACACCGTGGTCGAGTCGTAGAAGCGGTCCGCGATCACATGAGTCCCCGCGGCAAGCGCCGGCGCAATCATTTCCTTCACAAGCTGGGCCCGGCTCGCCTCGAACAGGAGAAGCTCGCACTCCGCAGCGATCGGATCCTGGTCCGCCGGATGCCGCAACAGCAACTGCCTCAACTCCTCCCCCACCCCGGTGCCGCCAGGCTCCCGCACCAGCAAGACCCCCTGCCCCGCTCCCTCCAGCCGTTCGCGCAGGATTCCGATCTGCGTGCTCTTGCCGCAGCCTTCCGAACCTTCGAACGTGATGAACAATCCGCGCGACATGACGCAACCCGCCCCAACCCAAGGCTCACAAACGGACACCATCCGCATCGACCTGCCAAATAGTATTGAGGGACAGACCCTCTATGTCTGGTGAGCTGTTCCACCGATTTTCGCGGGTTTCGCATCACGGGATGCGCTGCCATGGTTCACGCGCATGAAGGAGTTTCGGTTCTCAGGTCATCTCGCGCTTGGCCTTTCGCTCGCCCTCTCCTTAGCGGCGGCGGAGTGGCCGGAGTTGACGCCGGGGCGTGAAGTCGAGGTTCCCTGGGAAGGAATGAAGAATCCGCTGCGGGTGCGGCTGCCCGGTGACTACGACGCGGCGAGGCAATGGCCTGTGGTTTTTCACTACCATGGGAGCGGTGGCGTTCCGACGATCGATATTCCGCTGGCCTACACCGGCGGCGACGGTTTCATCCTGGTGGGCATGGAATACGTGACGCGCGACCTGCCCGCCGCGACCCCCGACTATCTGGAGCGCGAATGGGCGGTGTTGCTCGCGGTGCGGGCGGCGTTGGCCGGGCACGCGGCGGTCAACACGGCGCGGACGTACGTGGGAGGCTTCAGCCAGGGCGGGTGGTTCGCCAGCGAATTCATGGAAGTGCATGGCCGTGATCTCGCGGGCGCGTATGTGCTGGGCGCGGGCAAACGCCCGCGCAATCGACGCGTCCCCAAGCCGTTCGGCGGTCCTCGGCCGGTATATCTCGGAGCGGGCCAGCTCGATCCGAACTATATCTACGCCGTGCAGGGGCTGAAACACTTCGGCTCGCTCGGCGGTGTGGTCACCTTCGAGGATTATCTGGGCCTCGGCCATCGCATGCCGATGCCGGGATCCGCCGGGCCGCTCGCGCCCGCGTTCAGCCAATGGTGGAAAGTCGAAGCCGCGCGGGAAGGCCCGATGGAGCCGTTGCGCGCCGAAGCCGCCGCATGGCAAGCGCGTGTGATTGATCTCGCAAAACGCGAAAGCGATCCGCTGGTGCGTTGGCTGTGTTTGAGCCGCGCCCGGCGCGCGCCGTTTTACTGGCTGCTGGCGCCCGCCGCCCGGGACGAACTGGATCGTCCGTTCGCTGTAATCGAAAAATCGATGACGGCTGAAATGGCGGCCCAGAATCGGTATTTTTCCCTGATCCAACGCGAGCTGGCCGGGTCGCAGGATGGCGATGCATGGCGCTTTTTCCGCGACCAGGCGCGGCGTTACCACGCCTTATGGCAGGCGGCGCCGCAGACGTACCACGGCAGGCGCGCCGCGATGGAATTCGCACGCCTGCGCAACGACCTCTCCGCACTCGAACGCTGGCGCTTTCCCACCGACGACGCCAAAACCCGCGCCCTGGACGAGGCAGCAAACAACCCGCTGCCCGAACCCCCGCCCGCCGCGGTGAAGCAACAGTTCGACGCGTGGCGGAAAACGGTGGACGCCGGGCAGACCGGAAGCCGAGCGGGTGGGCGGTGAACTGTGATCAGTAGTTCTACTTTGTTGAATCCCAGTGTGGGGAGCGCCAAAGCGGACAACCCGTTTTCACTTTGCCCAAATGCCTCATTGTGACAAGTCAAACCCGTTCCCTGGAGTGAAGTGTCAACGCAGTGGAGAAACACGGAACGTCATGTGGAATCGTCCTCCACACCACAGGGCCAACGGCCCGGCCCTATACCAGCCTGGGGCATCGCCCCAGGACTGGCCGCCACACAATAATCAAGGGCTGAAAGCCCGC
>CAZYHO010000080.1:0-1190 GCA_964647495.1 uncultured Akkermansia sp.
ACTTCGATGCATCGAAACTCCAGGCCGCCATCACCGCCCTGCTCGACAAGCACCCGGCCGAAAAAGCCACAGTCTACCTGCGCGCGTTTCAGCTCCAGCGGCCTGGCGGCTGGCCGGTGCTCGCCACCGCCATCGACGCCGAACCAAGGCTGCGACTGGGCGCCTGAACACTGCGCATCCGACCGCATCATCCCGCCGCCGTGCCTGTTCGCTCCTACCTTGATGCCCGTTGCGTGCTGGTCGACCAGGCGCTCGAACGTCTGTTGCCCGGCGAGCCGACCCCGCCCGCCATACTGCACAAGGCGATGCGGTATTCGATCTTTGCCGGAGGCAAGCGCCTGCGCCCCGTCCTGGTGCTTGCCGCGGCGGAGGCGTGTGGCGGCGCGATGGAAAACGCCCTGCCGGCCGCGTGCGCGGTCGAGTGCCTGCACACGTATTCGTTGATTCACGATGACCTTCCGTGCATGGACGACGACGACCTGCGGCGCGGACGGCCCACCTCGCACAAAATGTTCGGCGAGGCGATCGCCGTGCTGGCGGGCGACGCATTGCAGGCTCTGGCGTTTGAAAGCGTGAGCCGGATGTCGCCCGCCCAGCGCTATGCCGGCGCCGATTACGTCTGCGAGCTGGCCCAGGCCGCCGGCAGCCGCCACCTCATCGCCGGCCAGGTCATGGACCTCGAAGGCGAAGGGCGATCGCTCACGCTTGACCAGCTCCGCGCCGTCCACGACGGCAAAACCGCGGCCCTGCTCACCTGCTGCACCCGCCTCGGCGGCATGAGCGCCGGCTGCTCCCCGACGCAACTCGACGCGCTCACGCGCTTCGGCCGCTCCCTCGGGCTCGCATTCCAGATCATCGACGACATCCTCGACGTCACCCAGACCAGCGAGAAGCTCGGCAAGACCGCCGGCAAAGATGCCGCCGCCGCCAAGGCCACTTTCCCGGCCCTGATCGGACTCGATGCCTCCCGCGCGGAGGCCGCCCGCCTGACCGCCGTCGCCCACGGCGCCCTCGACCTCTTTGGCGAGGCCGCCCGGCCGCTCCGGCTCATCGCCGATTATCTGCTGGCGAGAGAGTATTGAGGGGAATCATAGGGGAGGACGCGCACAGCATCTGGCGGGAACGATGATCTGGATCAGCCAAGAGTGGGTGTCTCTCATCGCTCCAAAAAACCTGGGCGATACGACGTT
>CAZYHO010000080.1:1290-13490 GCA_964647495.1 uncultured Akkermansia sp.
TCAGCCAAGAGTGGGTGTCTCTCATCGCTCCAAAAAACCTGGGCGATACGACGTTGAGTGGGAGTACCGCCTTCAGGCGGAAACGCTAAGCCAAGTGCGCGACTGTATTGGTGCTGACCTCTGACCTCTGATCTCTGATCTCTGAAATCGCCCGCCAGGGACATGGGCAGTGCGGATAAGGTTGAGCGAAGCCCGATCCGGTCTGAATTCCGGGGAGGATGTCCGTTTCAAATGCCTCACCTGCGGCGGAAAAGATCGCGCTTTTCCGCGCGTTGTTCCGCGGGCGGGAGGAGGTCTGGGCGCGGCGATTCGAGAACGCGCAGACCGGGCGCGCCGGCTACTATCCGGTCTGCGGCAACGCCTGGGTGCAAGGCGTCTGCGGCTTGCCGCGCATGAGGTGCAGCGAGTGCCCGCACCAGCGATGGCTTCCGCTGAGCGACGAAGTGATCCGCCACCACCTGACCGGCTGCGACGACAAGGGCCGCGCGCTCGTCGCCGGATTGTATCCCATGCTGCTCGACGAGCATTGCCACTTTCTGGCGGTCGATTTCGACGGCGGCGACTGGGCCACTGATGCGCTGGCGTTCCTCGAGACATGCGCGCGGCTTCGCGTGCCGGCGGCCCTGGAGCGGTCCCGTTCCGGCAACGGCGGCCATGTGTGGATCTTTTTCGCCGAGGCCGTGCCGGCGGCACTGGCGCGCAAACTCGGCGCCCATGTGCTCACGGAAACGATGGAACAGCGCCCCGAGGCCGGGCTCAAGACATACGACCGGTTCTTTCCGAACCAGGATACGCTGCCGCGCGGCGGGTTCGGAAACCTGATCGCCCTGCCGCTGCAAAAGGCGGCTCGCGAGCGCGGCAACAGCGTCTTCGTGGATGGAAAACTCGCGCCGTTTCCCGACCAGTGGGAGTTTCTCTCCGCAGTGGAACGCCTGAGCCGCCGGGACCTGGAGCGCATCGTCGGCGATGCCGAGGGCAAGGGCCGCATCATCGGCGTGCGGATGGCGATGCCGGAGGACGAGCCTGAGGAAAACGCCGCGCCGTGGCGGTTGGCGCCATCGCGCGCGGTCCGGTCGCTGCCGGTCGGCGACCTGCCCGCGACCCTGGACATCGTGCTCGCCGACCAGATTTATGTGCCGAAAGCCGGGCTGCCGCCTCCCTTGCGAAACGCGCTTGTCCGGCTGGCGGCGTTCCAGAATCCGGCGTTTTACCAGGCGCAGGCGCTGCGCCTTTCGGTCCGCCAGATCCCGCGCCTCGTCGCCTGCGCCGAAGAGCATCCGGAGCACATCGCGCTGCCGCGCGGCTGTCTGCAAGGCGTGCGCGACCTCATGCGCGCCGTGAACGTCGATGTCACGCTGACGGACGAGCGATGCCCAGGGCAGCCGGCCGGCTTTTCCTTCCAGGGCACGCTCACGCCGGATCAGGAGAAGGCCGCCAGGGCCATGCTCGCGCACGATTGCGGTGTGCTTTCCGCCACCACCGGCTTCGGAAAAACCGTGCTCGCCGCCTGGCTCATCGCCCGGCGCGGCGTGAACACGCTTGTCCTCGTTCACCGCCAGCAGCTCATGCTCCAGTGGATCGAGAGGCTCATGCAGTTTCTCGACCTGGCGCCCGCCGCGATCGGACGATGGGGAGGTGGCAAGCGCAAACTCACGGGCTCGCTCGACGTGGCGCTTTTGCAAAGCCTCGTCCGCCGCGGCGTCGTGCACGATCTGGCCGCCGACTACGGCCACATCGTCGTCGACGAATGCCATCACCTCTCCGCGCACAGCTTTGAACTGGTCGCGCGGCGCGCCAGGGCGCGATACGTCACCGGGCTTTCAGCGACGGTGGCGCGGAAAGACGGGCGCCACCCGATCATCTTCATGCAGTGCGGGCCGGTGCGCCACCATGTGAACGCGCGGCAGCAGGCGGCGGCACGGCCATTCACGCACGAGGTGAGGGTCAGGCCGACCGGATTTCTGCCCGCGGGCGATCCCGAGGAGGACAAGCGCTTCGAGTTTCAGCGCCTGTGCGCGGCCATGATCCAGTCGGAGGCGCGCAACGACATGATCGTCGATGACGTGGCGCAGGCGGTGCGCGCCGCGCGTTCGCCGCTCGTGCTCACCGAGCGCATCGAACACCTCGATCTGCTCGCCGCCGCCTTGCGCGAGCGGCAAACGGCGCCCGTCATCGTCTTGCGTGGTGGCCTGGGACGCCGGGCGCTCGCTGCGGCGATGGCCGAGCTGAGCGGGATCCCGTCCGGCGAGCCTCGCGTGGTCGTCGCCACCGGGCGGTTCATTGGCGAAGGGTTTGACGATGCGCGGCTGGACACGCTGTTCCTGGCGATGCCGGTGTCGTGGCGCGGCACTCTCGCCCAGTACGCCGGCCGGCTCCACCGCCTCCACGACGGCAAACGCGTGGCGCAAGTCTACGACTATGCGGACCTCGACATACCCATGCTCTCGCGCATGTTCGACAAACGCTGCCAGGGATACGAGGCGCTCGGGTATACCATCCTGCTGCCCGCCAGCGCCCTGCCGGGCTGGCCGCCGGATGTCCCGCTCCCCGTCGATCCGCGATGGAAAGCCGATTACGCCGCCAGCGTGCGCCGTCTCGTCCGCGACGGCGTCGATGTGCGCCTCGGGCGGCTTTTTGTCGATGCGGCCTGCCAGCCTGTGCCCGGGGCCGAGGGCGTGGCGCGCGCCCGCAGCGCCAGTGAGGCGTTCATTTTCCGGAGGTTGGAGTCGCTGGAGGCGCTGCGGGGCAAGTTCCGCCTCAACGTGTTGCTGTCGATCCCGTTCGACGACCGCAGCCAGATGGAAGTCGACCTGCTCTGCGAGGCGGCAAAACTCGTGATCGAGATCGACGGCCCGCAGCACCTGGCCGATGCGGATGCCTACCGGCGCGACCGCCGCAAGGACTGGCTGCTCCAGTCGCACGGTTACCGCGTGCTCCGGTTTTTGACCGAGGATCTCTCCAGGCATCTCGACACCGTGCTCGACACCGTGCTCGCCGCGTTGGAGTCGGGCAGGCGTCTGGCTGCCAAAGGGCACGGATGATCACGGGTAGTCGTCCGCCCCGCGGCGCATGGTTTCCTCCAGGCGAAGGCGTTCGGCTTCGAGGATGGCTTCGTCGCTGGCCTTGGGAACGGTCCACGGCGGATCGAGGATGACATCGATGCGCGTGAACGGCCATGGAATGAGGAAGCCGTCCCAGGACTTGAGGCGCCAGGCGCGTTTCGGCCGCAGGTGAAGCGGCAGCATCGGAGCGCCGGTGTGTGAGGCGAGCCGGACGATGCCCGGCTGCATGTGGTAGCGCGGTCCGCGCGGTCCATCCGGCGTGATGCAGATGTCGCGGCCATTCTTGAAGTGCGTCAGGCATTCGCGCAGGGCGGCGGCGCCGCGGCGTGAACTGCTTCCGCGGGCGGCATCCATCGCGAACCGCCGGCACACTTCCGCGAGCACTTCGCCGTCTTTGCTGGTGCTGGTGAGCACCGCCGCCGGCTGCGGGCGAAACCATTTCCGGTACATCTGCGGCGCCATGCCGATGCGGTTGTGCCAGACGACCCAGAGGATCGGCGGACCAGGCATGAGCCGGCCGCGCCAGCCACCGCGGTCGTCGAGCCGCCAGCGCCACGTGAGCGCCAGGCCTTTCATGACCCACGCGATGACCCGCCCGGCCACCCGCGGCGGAATGTTCACGCGGGCCATGGTTTTTTGGATGCTTCCGACACGTCCGACACGCCCGCCACGCCCGGCCGGCGGCGCGCCCCATTCTGCGATAACTTCAGATCCATGCGGTGTCGTGCAGGTCGCCGGTGAGTTTGAGGAACCGGTCGGTCGACTCCGCGTAAAGCGCCGCACGGCCGGCGTCCGGGACGTGGCGCGTCGATTCGTCCAGCGTGGCGAGCCGGTCGGCCAGCGATTCCAGCGAGGCGCCGCCGATTTCGCGTTCTGCCGCCGCCGCCGCCTGGATGGCGGCGCCCAAGGCGGCGCCTTCGGCGCTGCGCACGCACACGACCGGCACGCCAAAGACATCCGCGCAAATCTGCCGCCACACGGGGCTCTGGCTGCCGCCGCCCGTCAGGCGGATCTCCGTCGGCGTCACACCGAGTTCGGAAAACCGCCGGATCCCGTAACCCAGGCCGACCGTGACGCCCTCGACGGCGGCGCGCGCGAAATGGCCGGGCGTGACGTTGTCCATGCGCAGGCCGTGCAACACGCCGCGGCCATCAGGCAGATTCGGCGTGCGCTCGCCATTGAGGAACGGCAGGAAAAGCAGGCCGTCGGCGCCGGCCGGCGCAGCCGCCACCGCCGCTTCCAGTTGCGCGTGATCCCAGCCGAAGAGCGTGCGGATTTTTTCCGTGAGCACCGTCACGTTCATGGTGCAGACGAGCGGGAGCCACTGGTCGGTGCTGCTGCAAAACGCGGCCACTTCTCCCTGCGGATCGACCACAGGGTGGCCGGCGGTCGCAAACAGCGTGCCCGATGTCCCCAGGCTCGCCGTGACCACGCCGGGCCGCACATTCCCCGTCCCGATCGCGCCCATCATGTTGTCGCCGCCGCCCGCCGACACCACCACCCCCTCCGGCAGCCCCCAGCGCGCCGCCAGCTCGCCTCGCAGCATCCCGTGCTTTTCCAGACTCGAGCCGACCGGCGGCAGCATCCCGGCCACCCGCGCGTCAACCGCCTCCACCAGGTCCGCATGCCACCGCCGCTCGCGGACATCGAGCAACCCGGTCCCCGAGGCGTCGCCATACTCCATCCGCTTCACACCGGTCAGGAAAAAATTCAGATAGTCGTGAGGAAGCAGCACGGACGCCGTGCGCGCGAAATTCTCCGGCTCGTGCCGCTTCAGCCACAGGATCTTCGGCGCGGTGAAGCCCGGCGGAATCGCGTTGCCCGCCGCCGCGATCAACCCGGCGGCGCCGCCGAAAGCCGCCGCCAGTTCGTCGCACTCCGCCGCCGTCGAGGTGTCGCACCACAGCTTCGCCGGCCGCACCACCGCGTCCGCCGCGTCCAGCGCCACCAACCCGTGCTGCTGGCCGCTCACCCCGATCCCGCGCACCTCACGCCACCGGTCCCCCAGCCCCGCCAGACACGCCTCCATCGTGGCCTCGACCGCCCCCAGCCAGTCCGCCGGATGTTGCTCGAGATGCCCCGGCGGCAGCCCGTCGATCAACTCGTGCTTCGCCGATGCCTGCGCCACGATCTCCCCGCTCTCCGCATCGAGCACGATGCACTTCGTGCTCTGCGTTCCGGAATCAAGGCCAATGGTAAGCATAATCGTGGGGTTCGGGTTCAAGGAGAGCGGTCTCGTCGGACCGGTCGGACGAGTCAGACTCGTCGCAAGGATCGGACAATCCACGAATCAAGCGGCTTCGCCGCCGGGCGTCAATGCCCTCGCGGGGCTTCGGAAACGCGGTGCATTTCCGGCGGACCTGCGGCATGGTGCCCCCATGTCACCCGAAGCCCAGTCCTGGACGGCGGCCGCCATCGTCGTCCTCACACTCGCCGCTTTCGCCTGGCGCTGGCGCCGATCCCGCGCCACCCCCGGCTGCTCCGGCTGCGGCTGCCGCCGCCCCAAACACCCTCCACCGTGATCAATGGGCACATGGGGCACATACGCCCCATACCCCGTGAACCGTGAACCGTGAACCGTGAACCATGAACCATGAACCATGAACCGTGAACCATACCCCGTGAACCCCCAAAAAACCTTGCACGCCAGCCCGCGACAGCGTATCGGCTCCCTCGCGGCCCGAGGGTTTCCGCACCACCGCCGCCCATCAATGCGCGATTAGCTCAGTGGTAGAGCGCTTGCTTCACACGCAAGAAGTCGCAGGTTCGAACCCTGCATCGCGCACCATCTCAATCAACGAATCCAACAGGTACAGGTATGCGGCGAACGCAAACAGGAGTTGGCTTTCCAGACAATGAGATCTCCGGTCCTGACCGACGATTTGAGTTTGCGTGATCGCCAATCCGCCCTTCGAGCTGCGGCCTGCCACCCGGACGCAAGTCCTGAGCGCCGAGCTGAATCCTGACCATCTCGCAAAGGCTTGAAGAGTGGGCCCAGTCAACGGAACGAAGACTCCAAATGCAAAGTCCGGCCCTGCACGATGGCAGGGCCGGACGCTTGCCACCCCGGGGCGGCGGTTATTGCGGAAGGATCAGGCGGTAGAAGTGTTGGCCGGCATCGATGGGCAGGACGAGCCGGAGTTCTCCGGCACCCAGCCAGCTTCCCTGTTCGAGGGTCGTGGATTTTTCGATCGGCAGCGAGAGGACGACTTCACCGTTTTCGGCCTTGATGAGCAGGTTGCCGGCGCCGCGAAGATCCTGGATGGATTCCACGGTGTAGAGGTCGAAGTCGGAGGGATTGGAAGTCACCTCGGCGCGGCCGGCGATCAATCCCTCGGCACGTCCTTCCGCCAAGCCCTCCGTGCGGCCTGTGGCGAGACCTTCGGCGAGGCCGGTGGCGTGGCCGGTGGTGATGCCGGTGGCGATGCCGGCAAGGAGACCTTCGGAACGGCCCTCGACGAGACCTGCGGTGCGGCCCTCGGCAAAGCCTTCGGTGCGGCCCGCAATAAAGCCTTCGGCGCGTCCCGCGGCGATGCCGGCGACGAGACCTTCGGCGCGTCCGGCGGCCAGGCCGCTGGCGGTCCCTTCGGCGAGGCCCTCTGTGTGCCCTGCGGCATGTCCTTCGACGACGCCTGCGGCGTGTCCCTCGACACGGCCTTCGGCGAGACCCGCGGCATGTCCTTCCACGACACCCGCGGCGTGTCCCTCAGCAAGACCCTCGGCGAGACCCGCGGCGCGTCCCGTGTTCCCGGCGGCGACGATGAGGGCGTCAATGCCGGCGATGACCTGCGGCGCCGTGATGGCAAGCACCGGGCTGAGCCCGAGTGTGCGGAGCGGATCGGCGTAGGTGTTAAGCGTGGCGAGCTGGTCCGCCGTATAGGGCAGGACTTCATCGGGGCGGAATTCCAGGTTCTGGATGCGTGTGTCGCTGGCCGCGATGGTGTCGGCGATGGTGTAAGCGGTCGCCGGAGTGCCGTGACGGTCGGCCAGGTACAGCGCGAAGACCTCTTGCTCGCCGACCGGATTGTCCGGCAGGGACGGAGCGATGGTGAAGTCTTCCTCTTCATCGAGCACCGGTCCGAGCGTTCCGTCGGCGAGGAGGTAGCGGAAATTCTCGCCGTTGGCCTTCATCGGGTAGCCGTCGCCGTTGTTGGCGAGAAAGTTCAGCGTGATCATGGCGATGGTTTCCGGAGCGTTTTCCACCAGCTCTCCGCCGCTGACGATCGCTGCGACAGGGTCGCCGTTGTCATCGATCAGAGAGATGGAGACGAGGCGGCTGCCGGAAGGAAGCGCCGGATCCCACGAGAAGGAAACGCCTCCGACCTGTGGAAAGCGGCCTTGGTTGGGCCAGGCCGCGACTCCGTGTTCGAGGATATTCTTGAGGCCTTCAGGTGTGGTTTCGAAGGCAATCAACTTGTTGTCGAAGCGCAGAGCGTTTTCGATGTCGAGTCGGGAGATGCCGCCTTCCGGCTTGCCGATGGCCGGATTCGCCTGCGGAGGAAGTTTTTCGGCGCTGCCTGAAACCGCTCCGATTTGGGCGCGGATGCCGCCGCCATTCTTCAGCGATACGATGGGCGCCGTGCCGCCGGTGATGAAGCGCAGCGCACCGGCGTTCGCATCGGCGGTGATGTTGCCGAAGTTGGTTTCCTCGCTGCGGACGAACGAGCGTTCCCCTTCGAGATAGACGGAAGTGTAGCCGAAAACTTCGCCGTCCTTGTCGGCGATGACGGCCTGCACCGCGCTGGTGATGGCGCTCACCGCCGCGCCCTTCGTCCCGGCCGCGAAAGCCGTGGTGGCGAGGTCTTCCGCCGCCACGCCCCAGGCGGCGGCCACGTTTTCCTCGGTCGATGCGTACGCGCCGTTGACGAGCGAGTGGACGGCGAGGTTCGACAGGATGAGGACACCTTCGGCATCGAAGTCGACCACGAGGCGGCCGATGTAGGTGAATTCGTTGTCGGTGTTGACGATCAGTGTCGGCTCGCCGTTCAGGCCCGCGGTCACGATCGGATAGGTGTCGTCGAAGTCGGCTGCGTGTCCTGGGAAGGCGAACGGGGTATCGTCCGCATCGCCAAGGCGCGTGTTCGATCCGGCCGCGAGAATGATGTCCACGCCGCTGAGTTTCGTCGCCAGTGAGCGCTCGTTTTCAATTTGCTGGAGGTGGGAAAGCAGGACGATCTTGTTCACGCCCTCTGCGGCGAGTTCGTCGATGTACGGCTGCACTTGAGAGGCGAGAAGATCCATGTCTTCGACCTCCCCGTTCGGGCCGGGCCCGGTGGGGAATCCCTTCACTTCGGTGCCGCTCGGGGAAGAGATCGATTCGATGAGCTGTGTGGTCACTCCGACGAGCCCGATTCTTTCTCCGCCTTTCGTGATGACGGCGGTGGGAACGATACGGCCTTTGCGGTCGAGCGCGTCGGGAATGGCGCTGGCCGTGCCGTCGAGAGGCACATCGGTGAAGGCCGCATTCGCGGCGGGATCGCCGGAGAAGTCGAGGTTCGCGGAGATGTGCGGGAACTGCGCTCCGATCCATGCGCCACTGGGGCGGATGGCATCGGCAAAGACGTTCGAGCCGAGGTCCCATTCGTGGTTGCCGATCGCGGAGGCTTCGACACCGATCGCGTTGTGGATGGCGATGTCCGGGCGGGCGAAAGCGGTGGCTCCGATGCCGGGAATGGCGCTCAGCGACGGGTCTGTTCCGGCGTTCAGGAACGGGCTCGGGATGAAATTGTCGCCACCGGTGAGGATGAGGGTATTGGGATACGCCCCGTCGAAGGCATCCACCAGCGCGGCAAGATTCGGCGCGGTTTGCGAGGCGAGCAGGCCGGCCTCGCCATCGGACAAGTGGAGGAGTTGCAGGGTGTACGCGACCGGCTTGACGGCGAAGATGGTGAGCGTGTTGCTCGTTTCGTTGGTGACGATGAGCAGTACTTCTCCGTTCGGCGAATCGGCGGCCGTGACGAACGTGAGCCCTTCCGGGTTTTCGTCGCCTTCGTGCGTGCCGAAACCGGCCGGAGAAACGCTGGAGGGATCGGTGACGTCGAATGCCATCACGGCGCGCGAGCGCTCCAGGCCGACGAAGGCGTAGGTGCGGCCGTCCACAACGCCGGTGGTGATGCCTTCGGGTTCGGCCGCTTTATTGTCGCTGCGTTCGTCGTCGAACCATGGCGCGCCGATATTCGCGGTCGCGCGTTCGAGCAGGTCGCCACTGTCATAGACCATGGCGCCGGTGGAATCGAGAATGGAGAACGAGCGCCCGCCGTAGGCGAGGATGCGGTCGATGTCGCCGTCGCCGTCGATGTCCCCGCGGAGGCCGGGCGAGTTGGAGACGGTCAGGCGGCCCAGACGACTGTTGGCCTTGAGTTCGGCGGCGTTCGGAAAGACGGTCGGGTCGAGAATGTAGCCGTTGTTGCCGACGCGGATGGATTCTTCGGGATTTGTCATGAAATCGCCGCGATCATCGCCCTCGTTTGCGATGACGTACCAGGTTTCCCCACCAACGGTATAACTTGCGATGGCGTCCGGCATGTAGAGGCCGAAGACGGGATTGCCGCGTGTGAGGTTGATGGCGGTGCCGTTCGCCGGGCCGTCGCGGTCGGAGAAGTCGGCGAGCAGCCCGCTGAAGTCCTTTTCACCCAGAGGAACGATGGCAGTGAAGGCGGCGGCGGCGATATCGAGCAGCGCGATGGCGTTGGCCTCCTGCAGGGTGACCAAAGCCAGGGCGCTGTCCGCGGAAATGGCGAGATATTCCGGCTCGAAGTCGATGGAGGGCAGCTTCAGGTTGCCGGTGCCATCGTCGAAGATGCGGACGCCGGCGTCCATCAGCTCCTGGGCCTGGGCGTCGAACGCCGTAAAGTCGACGGACACCGCGGTGGGCGCGGCGAAACCGCCGGAAACGTCGATGATGGTGACGGTGCCGGGAGCCGGATCGCTGCCGGTGCCCACCGGCGTGGGAAGCATCTCGCCCTCATCCGCAGTAAGCACTTTGGCGCCATCCGGGGTAAAGGTGACGTGGTCGGGCAGCACGCCGACCTCGACCGTGGACAGCCAGGATGCATCGGCAGCATTGAGAAAGACGACGTGGCCTTTGTTCTCCTTGACGGAGTTCGGCACCGCCACGGCGACGGTGCCATTGTGCACGGCGACGCTGGTGACGTCGGTCGAATCCAGATTGATCGGCGCGGCGGTGAAATCGACGGTTGATACCAGTGTCGGCGCGGATGGATCGGTCAGATCGACGATCTGGAGGCCGATGTTGGAGGTGACAAAAACGCGCTTCGATGCGGGATCGAAGGCCGAGATTTCGGAGCCGGCAAGTTCCAGCGACGAGATCGCTCTGATCTCGAGTGGAGCCGCGGACGCGAGCGGCCCCGTCAGCAGGGCGGGTACAAGGATTTGGTGGATGAGCTTCATGGATAAAGCAGGAGTGAAAGAAACGAAATGTTTCGGCCCATCGATTAGAACGTCCGGAGAAGCGCGCCACCCGCTCGTGGTGACAATGCCGACAGAGAGCCCCGCACGGCAGGCGCGCGCATCGGTCGGAAGCGGACATCTCGCTTCCTTTGTTGACATCTGCGATTGCCTCCGGAGCGGCACGTCGCTCTCCAAGGTGTTCGATGTCATTCAGCGTTTCTCGGAGGATATTGACCTCGGCCTGTCCCCGGTCTCGCCAGGCTGGAACGAGGCGGAGCTGGACGACGCGCCGAGCCCGACGCGCCGAGCCCGACGCAGCGGCGCAAGCGCATGGACCGGTTGATGGCGGAATGCGCGGCTTCCGTGCGCCGACGTTTCCAGCCGGAACTGGAAACGGCGGTGCGCGCGATGTGGCGGTGCGCGCGAAGTTCATGGTGGAACCCGTGCCCTTCGACGAAGGGCTCGCCGTGCTCACGGACGCCGGGCAAACCCTGAACCGCGGATGATTGTTGATCGGTCAGAGGCCTGGCAAGAACAGGGAGAATGTGCTGATGGTTGGCGCATGTCGAAACGGGATCTCGTGAGGCTCAACCGCGACGCCATTCTGGAGGCCGCCCTCAGCCTCGGAGCGGAGCGCATCCGGTTGTTCGGTTCCCCGTCGCGCGGGGCGAAGATGATGGGGAAAGCGACGTGGATTTCATCGTGAAGATGCGCCCCGGGATGGACGTTTTTGTCAAAGGATATCGAAGAGCAGCGCTTCGGCAGGCGTGGTGGCGGTGAATGTCAGAGTGCCGGGATGCTCTGTGCTGGCGCCGTCGCCGGTGGCCAGTGCGACCCCGTTGAAATCCAGCGCTCCGTCGGCGACTTGCAGCCACGCGCCGCGGCCGTCCACGAGATTGTGCGTGACTGTCTGACCGGATTCGAGGCGCAGGCGGTAGACATCGACGTCCTGGTGGATGGTGGCCGAGCCATCGCGACCGTCCGGGGAGATCACGAGCACCTTGGGCGCGCCATCGTGCGCCGGCTGCGGGCGCCACTCCGTGTAACCCGGCTCGAGGCCGCGTTCGCGCGGCTGGATCCAGATCTGGAGGAAATGGAGCGGTTGGTTCTCGCTGGGGTTGAACTCGCTGTGCGTGACGCCGCGGCCCGCGCTCATGAGCTGGATTTGCCCCGGTTCGAGGAGGCGTCCGTTGCCCAGGCTGTCGCGGTGCTGCAAAGCGCCTTCGAGCACATAGCTGAAGATTTCCATGTCGCGATGCGGATGCGTGCCGAACCCGCGGGCGGGTGCGACGCGATCGTCATTGATGACGCGCAACGAACGGAAGCCTATGTGGGCCGGGTCGTAATAATTGGCGAACGAGAAGGTGTGGCGGGAGTTCAGCCAGCCATGATCGGCGTGGCCGCGTTCGTTGGCGCGACGGAGGGTCAGGGTGGAGTCGGTTGTTGTTTTCATGGGCACATCGTGCGCGCACGCCACGACGGCGGCCAATGCGGAGTTTTTGGCCTGAGCCTGCCTTCCCGTTATCTCTTCGCAAAGCGCTTGGCCGGGAGAAGAGCTGCCGCTATGCTGCCGGCCGATGGAACTCCGGCAACTGCGGTATTTTGTGGCGGCGGCCGAGACCGGCAACATCAGCCGGGCCGCGCAGAAGATATTCCTGACGCAGCCCGCCCTGAGCCGCCAGATCAAGGCGCTCGAAGAGGAGATCGGCCAATGCCTCCTGGAGCGCC
>CAZYHO010000081.1:0-8333 GCA_964647495.1 uncultured Akkermansia sp.
GTAGTTTCCTGGCCGTAGGGTTCGTAGCCGAGGGGGACGCGTTCGCCTGGGATGTTGACGGTGCCGCGTTTGTGGGCGATGATATCGAACGGGAGGAGGGCGTCGAACTGGATGAGGTCGAAGAAGACGTCGTTGGGGACGGTGAAGTGTGAGTTATGGGGCGGGGGGACTTTGGGGCGGGTAGTGCTGAGCGGGGTGGATTGTTGCGGATCGAGCGTGATGATATTGCCTGTGGTCTGGCCTCTGGCGAGGGTGAGGGTGACTGGTTCGAAGGAGACGGAGTTTTCCTGGAGGGGATGTTTGAGGGTTGGCGGGGAGAAGGGGGTGGGGTAGGTGAACTGGCAGGCGGCGCGGCCGCGGACGCGGATGAAGTTGAGGCTGACGTTGCCTGGGGAGCCGCCCGGGAGGGTGCAGCGGAGGCGGTAAGATGGGACGAGGCGGTAGATTCTGTGGGTGATGTAGCTGGTGTCGAAAGGCGGGATCCATTGCTGGCGGGCACGGCCGGTAGTGAAGGCGTGATAACTATCGTTGTCGCTTGCGACGACGGCGTGGTACCAATGGGCGGCCCATTGGGGGGTTTGGGGCTGGCCGACGAGGGCATTAAGTTCGGCCGGGAGTGGGTCGAAGGCGCGAGTGAGCGGGAAGAAGCGGCGATGGGAGTAATCGTTATGGACGGCGGAGACGAACGAGAGGGTGTGGGTGAACTCGGTTGGGGTGCGGTATAGTTTGGGATGGCCGAGGAGGTTGGCGAGGGTGCGGCAGTAGTCGCGCACTTCGATGTTATGGCCTGCGGGGATGGGGCGTTCGGGTTCGAGGAGGAAGTCCGACTGGAAGTTCGTGGTATCGAGTCCCCACTGTGTGCGGTTGGCGTCAGTGGGATAGAAGAAGCTGCCGGGGTTGTACTGGAAGTAGCTCCAGGCGACTTCGACGAACCACGGTTCGGATTCGGATGGCTGGTGGAGGCCGGCGGCGGTGGTGCCGGTGCTGTCGTTGGGGAGGGGAGCCCATTGGTCGGGCCTGCCGTCGTCATCGGAGTCGGTGTCGAGCGGATCGGTGCCGTGGGCGATTTCCCAGGCATCCGGGACGCCGTCGCCATCGGAGTCGACGGAGCGCGGGTTGAGTTGGTATCTGGCTTCGAGGGCGTCGGAGAGGCCGTCGCCGTCGGAGTCGAGGTTGGGGTTGAAGTGGATGGAGTTGAAGTGGCGGAAGGCCCATCCGTCGAGGACGCCATCGCCATTGAGGTCGGGGTTGGTCCAATCGAGGCCTGGGGTGAGGCGTTCGAAGATATCGGAGAGGCCATCGCCGTCGGAGTCACGGCCGATGAAGCTGGATTCCGGGGCGTCGGGGCGTCCGCCGTTGAGGAGTTCCTGGGTGAGGGTGTAGGTATCGGCGTCGGCGTTATTGGTGGGGATGGCGGAGGGGAGGGTGGGCGATGAGGGAGTGACGGGGTGGGTATGAGCGATGGAGGTGATGGGGTCGTACGGTGAGTGGGAGACGGCGAGGGCCTCGAACCAATCGGGGATGGAGTCGGAGTCGGAGTCGCGCGGTTCGTCGCATCCGCGGAAGAGGGTGAATTTTCCGGAAGCGGCCGGTGGGCGGACTTCGCCATCGATGTCTACGCTGGGTCTGGTGAAGGCGACGGTGGTGGAGGGCTCGACGCCGCCGGTGGTGCTGGAGGTATCGCCCGGGATGCGCGAGGGGGAGGCGATGTGGAACCAATCAAAGGCGAGAAGGGGGTTCTGGAAGATATTGCGGCGGGCGGAACTGGATTCGGTGGATGAGAGGACGGAGTCTGGCGAGGCGAGCTGGCAGCCATAGAGCTGGCGAGGCCCGATGAGTGAGGGGGAGAGGTGCGGGCGGAAGCCGTCGGCGCAGAGGCAGTTGATGAGCCACGGGGAGGTGAGTGACTGGCTGTAGACGTTTGAGGCGATGGCGGCGTTATTGCGGGCGAAGGTGACGTGGACGAATCGCGGCGCGCCGGGGTGCGCGGGGACGGAGGAGGAGCTTGAGGCCTTGGTTTCCCAGAGGACGGCGATGGCGCCGCCGTAGCCGGATAGTGGGTGTGCGGTGTTTTCGGTGAAGGCGCAATTGGTGAAGAGCGGAGATGCGTCGGCTATGGCGACGGCGCCGCCGCGAGCGCCGGCCTGGTTGCGGATGAACTTTGAGGTGTTGAACTGGGATGTGCGGGACGAGTAATCCAGGGAGGTCGATGTCGCGATGGCCGGGTGGGCGATGAAGATGGCGCCTCCATCTCCGGCGCCGCCGATGTTGCCGGCGCGATTTTCGACGAACGAGGCGTTATAGGTGAGGAAGTTGGTATTCTCCGAGTAAAGCGCGCCGCCGCGGAGGCCGGCGGAATTCGACTTGAAGGACGTATTCGTGCTGAAGTGGCTGGGATAATACCCGTTGAACGAGAGGATCGCGGCGGCGCCGCCGTGGCGTTCGGCGTGGTTGAACTCGAATGTGGTTAGATAGCAGGAGATCGAGGAGGCGTGGATGGAGAGAGCGCCGCCCTGGCCGAGAGTTCCGTTGGAGGCGGTGGCCAGGTTGTAGGCGAACCGGCAGCGGTTGATGGAAGCGTAGCTGGTATTGTACGCGCCGACGGGGGTGAGGTCGACAAGGGCGAGGGCGCCGCCGCGCGCGGCGTCGTTTCCGTAGAGAGAGCAGGAATCCAGGCTGATGGAGGCGCCATAGACATACACAGCGCCACCGGAGGCGGTGGCCCGGTTGGCGGCGAGGACGCACGATTTGAGATGGAGGACTCCGACACCCGGAGCGCCGGTGGCCCTGATGGCCCCGCCGTTGTCCGCGACGCCACGCCGGAGGGTGAGGTTTTGGATGGTGACGTAGTTATTGACGCTATTGGAGGCGAGGGCGAGGTCGAAGAGGCGGGATGAGCCGCCGCCGTCGAGGGTGGTGCGGCCGGGACCGTTGAGGCCGCGGATGGTTTTGCCGTCGAGCGAGAGGGCTGAGGAGATCGAGGCGGTGGAGAGGTGGGGTACCCAGGACCAGGTTTCGGAGAGTTTGAGGTTGATGTTGCGAGGTCCGGAGTAGGTGCCATCGGTGAGCACGATGCGGCGGTTGATGGGGCAGGCGAGAATGGCGCGGCGGATCGACTGGAACGGGTAGGCGCGCGTTCCCTGGACGGCGAGCGCCGGGGTGCCGGAAGGCAGAGAGGGTCCCGGGTGCCAGTCCTTGCCGATTGCCGGGTTGACGAAGATGACCGGAGCTTTGAGGGAGGAGGGGTTTCGAGGGTCGGTTTTGTCGAGGAACTCTTCGTTGTTGGAGTAGCCGTCCTGGTCGGCGTCGGCCTCGCCGTCGGACGGATCGGCGGGATTGAATGAGTAACGGCGTTCGAAGTCATCGGACATACCATCACCGTCGGAATCCGGCTGGCGTTCGAAGGCGCCGCGGTCGGCGTGAGTGCCGGCGGCGCCGCCCGGGGCGTCCCAGCGTGTGTTATTGAGGAAGTCGGTAGTATTGTTGTGGGCCGGATTGGAGGAATCGACCATGGCGCTGGAGGAAGGGATGAGGGTATTGGCGCGGAAGGCCGGGTCGGAGCCGTTGTTGCCGTTGCCGGCCGGGCCGGTGGCGGGGGTCCAGCCCGAGAGGGAGCAGTAGGAGAAGTTGAGCGCGCCTCCCTGGATGTGGGAGTGGGCCACGGGGCCGGCGGTGTTCTGCCAGAAGATGCATCCGCTGGCGGTCATGATGCTGGCGGTGGAAGCGGAGAAGAGCGCGCCGCCGTTGGAGGCCAGGGACGAGGCATTGTAGGCGATGGTCGACTGGATCCAGGAGGCGTCGGCGCCGTCAACGGCGGCGAGCGCGCCGCCGCGAGCGGCGAGATTGTTGTTGAAGACGCAGCTTTCGATGGAGATGGGGACGGATGTGGCGCCGCGCAGGCTGATGGCGCCGCCGTCGGTTTTTGAGTCGTTGTATTGGAAGTGGGAGCGACGCAGTGTGGCCTGGGAGCCGGCTTCCAGGTGGATGGCACCGCCTTCTCCGACTGCCCAGCAGCCTTCGAACCAGCAGTCTTCGATGAGGAGGCGCGCGGCATGGGCGAAGAGGGCGCCGCCGTCGTCCATGGCCCCGGTTTCGGTGAAGCGGCAGTGGCGGAAGACGACCTGGCCCGGGGTTCCGACGACGCGGAAGACCCCGCCGTCGCCGCCGCGACCGCGGTGGAATGAGAGGTTTTCGCAGACGAAGACGGGGGAGGACGAGGTGGCAGGGATGTTGATGGTGGCGAAAGCGGCGGAATCCATCAGTTCGACGCTGGCCATATTGGCGCCGACGATGGTGACGGGTTTGGTGATGTTGAGGTTGCTGTTTCCAGCGGGGACCGAGCCGTTTGGTGATTTCGAGTGCCGGAGCGGGCCGCCTTCCCCGCGGACGATGATGCGGCCGCCGATGCTGAGGTTGGGTGATGCCAGAGCGGCGGCGAGGTTATTGTAGGGGGATGAGTACCGGCCGTCCGGGGTGCCGCTATGGTCGGCCTTGACGTAGACGACATTGTAAAGCGGTCCGGCGGGCGGGGTACTGATGTCCTTGTTTCCTGCGCCTTGATACTCGGCGAGGTTCGAGAACCCGTCGCCGTCCTTGTCTTCGGCGGCATCCAGGCTGGAAGCGGGATTGAGGCCGTGCTGGATCTCGACGTTGTCGGGGATTCCGTCGCCGTCCGAATCCGTGCTGTTGGGGCGGCTGCCGAAGAAGTATTCGGTGATTTTGGGAACGGAGTCCTTATCGGCGTCGGAGTACCTGTCCGGGGTGATCGCGTCGATGCTCGTCCAGTTGCCAGCAGTGATGGCGGCTTCGTAGGCTGTTTCCCAGATATCCGGCATGGCGTCGCGGTCGGTGTCCTGGTAGAGGGGGTTGTTTGCGGTGGCCTGGACGTTGTCGATGAGCATCGGGGCGAGCGGTCCGTCGGATGGTGTGGGGGTTGGCCGGTGGGAGAGGCGGAACTCGGGGTGCCCCGGGAGTCGATCGAGGATGAGGTCGATGGCGATGAGGCGCTGATTGATCCAGACGTCGTAGGTACCGGCGATGAGGTCGCGGCGGATGGTGAGGTGGAGCCAGTCTTTGGCGCGGCCGCCGGTATCTTCGAGTTCGAAATCGGAGGGGGCGCCGGCGAATCCGCCGAGCGGGGTCCAGCCGCCGGTTCCGGAAACGGGGCGGTTCCAGCCGAGCACGCGGTAGCGGTTGGCTTGCCGCTGGAAGAGGAAGCGGGCGCCGTCGAGGTAGAGGGAGGCTGAGTTGTCGGTCGGCCGGCCGGCGTCGGGATGGCCGGGCGGGTGAGTGGGGAGCGTGCGGGCGACCGGTTTGATCCAGAGGTCGACGAAGGCGGGATTATCGCCGACGACGATGCCCGGGATGCTGGTTTCGACGGTCGAGGAACCGGAAGGCGCGGGGATGAGGAGGGCGTGTTCGCCGTCGGCTGAATCGATGTCGGAGACGGAGGAGAGGGCGCCTGTGGAGTGCCAGAGGGAGCCCGGTGACTGGCCTGCGTTGAGGGATTCAAATGTTTGCAAGGTCAGAGCGGCCGGCAAGCTGGCCGAGCTGATGAGCAGGATGGCTCCGGAGCAGAGCGCAGAGGTGAGGAAGCGATGGTGGTACATGGCAGGAGGGATGGAGGGTGAAGAGTGAGTTGGGAGAGGGGTTGCCGGGCGGATCTACCGCGGGCCAGGAGGAGGGGCGTCGAGGCGGGCCTCGGCTTCTTCGAGCGTGAGACCATCCTCGATCACGGCGTGGCGGACGGCTGCGAAGCGACGCTGGGCGGCGTCGGCGCCGGGCAGCGGGCCGGGAGGAACCGCGGGTTGCAGAAAGTCCTGCATGGCTGCCTGGCTTTCATCGATCGCCTCGCGATGGGAATCGGCGAATGCGGCGAGGGCCTGATCCTGATCCTCATCCGACTCCGGCCCGCCGGAGAGGGCGGCTTCCTGAGCGATGGCCAGCGCCTGGTGGTGGTCGATGATTTCCTGGCGCCAGGCACGCCGATCGGGCGATTCAGAGTCGATAGCCTGTGCGAGTGCGGGCAGTGAGGCTGGGTTCGATGGGGAAGTGTGGGCGGGCGCCTGGAGGGCACGGCCGGCATTGTTCGTTGTCGAGGAGGAAACCGGCGGCGCCGATGCGCGGTGGCCGGTCATGCGCCACGCCAGGCTCGCCAACGCGATCAGGGCGAGCGAGAGGAGGATGGCATGGCGGATTCGTGCAGCGTTCATGACCTGGGATGGGTGGGTGGATTCGCTGAGTACTGCGCGAGTGCCGGTTTCCTTTCATCAAATGTGCAGGCGAAGAGGCACGCGCTTGAAGATTTGGATTATATCATGTTTATTATCAACGGATTGATGAATCGGAATCCGCCATGAATTTTTTTCTTGTGACACGCGCATCACATCATGATTTCGGCTTGGGGCGCAAGCACAATCGCAGCGAGCGTCGGTCCCAGGGGTGCCGATAAAACGGGATCGCACAGGGGGGGTGTTCCCATTCCGGCGCAAGCTCGTCGGGTGCGTGGAGCGGGACGCTCGGGTGCGGTCGGCAAGATGCGGCCGCGGCGGGCGGGACGCGCCGCCCTGCCCGGGACCAGGAGGAGCAGAGACCAAAAGGAGCGTCACATGGCTCTGTACATCCGGTCTGCCGGAGGGGAGATCATCAGGTGTAGCTTGCCTGCTGGCCTTTGATGTCGCGTTTTTTGATCCACGGCATGAGGGCGCGCAGTTTGGCGCCGGTTTTCTCGATCGGGTGTTTTTCGCCGTCCTTGAGCAGCTTGTGGTATGTCTTGTAGCCGCCTTCGTACTCCTTGACCCAGCCTTTGGCGAACTTGCCGTTCTGGATGTCTTTAAGCGCGGCTTTCATGCGTTTTTTGACGCCGGCATCGATGATCTTGGGGCCGACGGAGACGTCACCCCACTTGGCGGTTTCGGAGATCGAGAACCGCATGCCGGCGATGCCGGCCTCGTTCATGAGGTCGACGATGAGTTTGAGTTCGTGCAGGCACTCGAAGTAGGCCATTTCGGGCGAGTAGCCGGCCTCGACGAGTGTTTCGAATCCCGCCTGGACGAGGGCGGAGCATCCGCCGCAGAGGACGGTTTGCTCGCCGAAGAGGTCGGTTTCGGTTTCCTCTTTGAAATCGGTTTCGATGACGCCGGCGCGTGTGCCGCCGATTCCTTTGGCCCAGGCGAGGGCGATTTTGCGGGCGTCTTTTCCGGGGTTCTGATAAATGGCGATGAGCGCGGGGACACCTTTGCCCTCGGTGAACTGGCGGCGCACGATGTGGCCGGGGCCTTTGGGGGCGACCATGATCACGTTGACGTTTTCGGGCGGAACGATCGTCTTGAAGTGAATGGAGAAGCCGTGGGAGAAGAGGAGGGTCTTGCCCTTGGACAGATTCGGCTCGATGTCTTTTTTGTAGGCTGCCGGTTGTTTTGTGTCCGGCAGGGCGACCATGATAACATCAGCTTTTTTGACCGCTTCGGCCGTGTCATAAACCTCGAAGCCGAGCTGGCTGGCCACGGCGCGCGATTTCGAGCCAGGATAAAGTCCGATGATGACATGGGCGCCGCTTTCCTTGAGGTTCAGAGCATGCGCATGCCCCTGGGAACCGAAGCCGAGCACGGCCAGTGTTTTGCCTTTGAGCACGCCGAGGTCGGCGTCTTTGTCTGTGTAGATCTTTGCCATAGTGGATGATGTGAGCGGTAAAGGGGATGGGGGTATGGGAAAGGAGGATGAGCGAAGGGGGAGGAAGAAGGGGGGATCAGGTGGAGATGATTTTGCGGGTGAGGCCGGTGGCGACGGGGAGGGCGATTTTGCCAGTGCGTGTGAGGTCTTTGACGCTGAAGCCTTCCATGAGCTGGATGAATTTCTCGACTTTGGCCGTGTCACCGGTGATTTCGATGGTGAGGACGTCCGGGGCGACGTCGATGATTTTGGCGCGGAAGATAGTGCACAGCTCGATGACCTCGGGGCGCGATCTGGAGTTGACGTTGACCTGGACGAGGACGAGTTCGCGTTCGACGGATTCGCCTTCGCGGAAATCGATGACGGTGATGACGTCGACGAGCTTGTCGAGCTGCTTGATGATCTGGTCGACGACCTTGTCGTCTTTGGCGTTGACGACCAATGTCATGCGGGAGACTGTGGGATCGTGGCTGGGGCCGACGTTGAGGGAATGGATATTGAATCCACGGCCGCTGAACATCCCGGCCACGCGGGCCAGGACGCCGAACTTGTTCTCAACGAGGACCGAGATGGTATGGCGGTGCATAATTCCGTGGCCGGCACGGCGAAAGGGGCGCACAGACTGGCCATTCCGTCCCGGCGGTCAAATGAAATCGAGTCGC
>CAZYHO010000081.1:8433-13228 GCA_964647495.1 uncultured Akkermansia sp.
CGGCTTGCTGGCGTCTGGCTGGGCGATGGGGCAGGAGGTGAGCGGTGCGCGGGCGGTGCGCGGGCGGGCATGAAGCGGGTCGATGTGTATTACACGTTGGGCGGTTCCGATGGGCCGGTCACGGTGAGGCTCGAGGGATCGGCCGATGGCGGGACGACATGGGCGCTGCCGGTGGACTCGGTGAGCGGCGATGTGGGCGCGGGGGTGGTGGCGGAGGCTCCACCCAGCGCGCCGCCAGCCGGCGGGCTCGCTCCGTCAATTCCCCTTCCTTGCAATAAATCGGGACGAGGAAACTGGAATCGCAGTAAATCATCGCTCCTCCTCGCGCCAGCGCAGGAAATCCTGCAACAATCCGCCTTTGATCTTGATCGGCTTGATCGGCGAATCCGGGCCAAAGCGCGCTTTGAAATCCGGTTTCACCGCCGGCGGGAGCGTGCCGGGAACGAGGCGGGCGAAGGGCTTGCCGCGGCGGGCGATCCAGACTTCCTCGCCGTTGCGCAGCATGGCCTCGACCTTGGGGAACGACAGCCGCAAATCACGAATGGAAACGATGCTCATGTGAAACAACGATGTTTCACATTTTTGTTTGTATATGTCAATTCTCGTCCCGTAGAAGGACAGACCGCGCCGCGCACGACCGATCCCTAAGTTGGGTGAGGGAGGGGTTCGAAGGTGGAGAGTGGGTGCCAGAGGAGGTGGAGGGCGGGTTCTGAGTCGGCGAGGTCGCCGGTGGTCCAGAAGCGGGCGGAGGTCGGAGTATGAGTATCGGCGGCGGGCGGGGCGAGGAGGGCGGTTTCGGTGAGGCGGCGTTCGAGTTGGCGGGCGACGGCGGCGCCGGTATCGATGAGGGCGAGGCCCGGTCCGGCGATCTGGGTGATGAGAGGTTTGAGGAACGGGTAGTGGGTGCAGCCGAGGACCAGGGTATCGGCGCCGGCGTCGAGGATCGGAGCGAGGTAGCGGGCGACGAGGTCGCGCGTGGCGGGGGAATCGAGGGCGCCGGCCTCGACGGATTCCGGCAGGCCCGGGGCCGGCTGGACGACGACGCGGACGTCGCGGGCGAAGTCATCGAGGAGAGCGGCGAAGCGGGCGCTTTGGAGGGTGCCGACGGTGGCGAGGACGCCGACGATGCCGTTGCGGGTGGCGGCGACGGCCGGTTTGACGGCCGGTTCCATGCCGACGATGGGGATGTGAGGCCAGTCGGCGCGGAGGGTGTGGGCGGCGGCGGCGGTGGCGGTATTGCAGGCGATGACGAGGGCTTTGGCGCCTTGGTCGAGGAGGAAACGGGCGAGCGCGCGGGAGCGGGCGACGATGAAGCCGGGTGGTTTGCTGCCGTAGGGGACGTGGGCGGAGTCGGCGATGTAGAGCAGGGATTCGCCCGGGAGGAGGCCGCGGATTTCGCGGAGGACCGAGAGGCCGCCGAGGCCCGAGTCAAAGACGCCGACGGGGGCGGCGGGCGAGGGGGCGGACTGGGGGAACGCGGTTCCTGGGGCACGGTTCACGGTTCACGGAGGTGTACGGGATGGCGAAATGGAGGGAATGGACGAGGACCGGGAGGGACGTGGGGATGGATGGATGAGGGTGGGTGAGTGAGGGTGGATCAGGCGTTGATGAAACCTTCGTGGAGTTTGAACGACTTGTGGACGACCCGGGCGGCTTCCTCGATGCGGTCTTCTTCGACGGTGACCGAGATCTTGATTTCGGATGTGGTGATCATCTGGATGTTGATGCCGGCCTGGCCGAGGGCCTCGAACATCTGGGCGGCGATGCCGGAGTGGCTGCGCATCCCGATGCCGACCGCGCTGAGTTTGGCGATGCCGCCGTCGGCAGCCAGAGTGGCGCCCGGCAAAGCGGCGAGCACGGGAGCCAGGGTAGCGGTGGCTTTGACGAGGTCGGTTTTGTGGAGCGTGAACGAGATGTTCGCCTTGCCGTCGAGGCCGACGTTCTGGACGATCATGTCGATATTGAGGGCGGCGGTGGCGAGGGCGAGGAAAATGCGGGAGGCATTGCCCGGCTGGTCAGGCACGCCGCGGATGGTGATTTTCGCCTGGTCGCGCTCGATACTGACGCCGCGGATGACGACGGATTCCATGCTCATATCTTCTTCCGTGACGAGGGTTCCGGGATGGTCGTTCATAGAGTTGCGGACCTCGAATTTGACGCGGAATTTTTTCGCGAACTCGACGGAACGGCTCTGCATGATCTTGGACCCGCTGCTGGCCATTTCGAGCATTTCCTCGTAGCTGATGACCGGGATGCGGCGGGCCTCGGGGACGATGCGGGGGTCGCAGGTGAAGACGCCGTCGACGTCGGTGAAAATCTGGCAGAGGTCGGCCTTGAGGGCGGCGGCCATGGCGATGGCGGTGAGGTCGGAGCCGCCGCGGCCGAGCGTGGTGATGCGGCCGTCGTGCGTCTGGCCCTGGAAACCCGCGACAATGACGACGCGGCCGTCATCGAGGAGATGGTGGACATGCTTCGGGGTGATATTGGAGATGCGGGCTTTGGTGTGGACGCCGTCGGTTTGAATGCCGGCCTGGGCGCCGGTGACGGAGGCCGCCTTGCCGCCGAGGGCATCGATGGCCATGGCGGTGAGGGCGATCGTCTGCTGTTCGCCGGTGGCAAGGAGGACGTCCATTTCGGCCTCCGAGGGCTCGGGCGAGACGTCGCGCGCGAGCTTGATGAGGGAATCGGTCACACCGGACATGGCCGAGACGACCGCGACGACACGATGGCCGGCACGCTGCGTGGAAAGGACGCGGTGCGCCACGTTCTTGATGCGCTCGGGGGTGCCGACGGATGTGCCGCCGTATTTCTGGACTATGAGGGACAAGGGGGCGGGGGTCAGTGGTCGGAGGTCGGAGGTCAGGGTCGGGGGTCAGAGGGGGGTGCCGGTGGTGCTGGTGATTTCGCGGAAGCGGGCGATGATCCGCCGGGTGATGGGGCCTGCGCGGCCGGCGCCGAGGACGCGCTGATCGAGTTTGGTGGCGGCGATGACTTCGGCGGCGGTGCCGGTGAGGAAGCACTCGTCGCAGGTATAGATGTCGTGGCGGCTGAGGTCACGCTCGACGAGCGGGAGGCCCAGTTCGCGGGCGATATCGATGACGACGGCTCTGGTGATGCCGGGCAGGGCGCCGGCCGTGATGGGCGGTGTCGAGATGAGGCCATCGCGGACGACGAAGACGTTGTCACCGGTGCACTCGGCGACGAGGCCGAGGTCATTGAGGAGCAGGCCTTCCTCGGCGCCGGCCTGGATGGCCTCGACTTTGGCCATGACGTTGTTGAGGTAGTTGAGGCTTTTGACCTGGGGGCTGAGGATGTCGTGGGACGGGCGACGGGTGGCGCAAGTGGCCATGGTCAGGCCGTTGGTGTAGGCCTCGTCGGAGTAAAGCGAGATGCTGTCGGCGATGATGATGACGGAGGGTTTCGGGCACTTGAAGGGGGACAGGCCCATGGGCCCGACGCCGCGTGTGACGACGAGGCGGATGTAGCCGTCGGTGAGGCCGTTGGCGCGCACGGTGGCCACGGTGGCGGCGGTCAACTCCTGCGGGGTAAGCGGGATGTTGAGGAGGATGGACCTGGCGGAGTCATGGAGACGGCGGATGTGCTCGTCGAGGCGGAAGATGCGTTTGTTGTAAAACCGGATGCCTTCGAAAACGCCGTCGCCATAGAGCAACCCGTGGTCGAACACGGAGATGCGCGCCTCCGCCTCGTCCACGATCAGGCCGTCGAGATAAATTTTCTTCATGATGATGAGCACGGGGGCTTTAGCCGTGTTCGGGCGCGGCGAAACACGAAAGTTGGCGACTGGCAGCCGGAGGGTGCGGATGTGGGGGTGGACGTGAGTGCGGACGTGGGGGTGGATTTCATTGGGCGGGCTCGGGGGATGACGTGGGGAAGTTGATGTCGGCGGCGATGACGCCATCGGCGAGCGTGATCTGGCGGTCGCCGAGGCGGGCGAGCTGCTGGTCGTGGGTGACGACGAGGAGGGTTTTGCGGCCTTCGGTGACGAGGTTGAGGAGGAGGCGCATGATGTCGCCGCCGGTGGTGGCGTCGAGGTTGCCTGTGGGTTCGTCGGCGAAGAGGAAGTGGGGGTCGTTGACGAGGGCGCGAGCGATGGCGACGCGCTGCTGTTCGCCGCCGCTGAGTTCGAAGGGGAGGTGGTTGAGGCGGGTGGCGAGCCCGACTTGTTCGAGGAGGTCGGCGGCGCGGTCGCGGGAGCGGCGGCCACCGATGAGGGCGGGGAGGGTGACATTTTCGAGGGCGGTGAGTTCGGGGAGGAGGAAATAGCTTTGGAAGACGTAGCCGAGGCGGGAGTTGCGCAGGCGGGCGAGGCGGCCGCGGCTCAGGGTGTAGAGGTCGTGGTCGTCGAGACGGACGCGGCCGCGTGCCGGGTGTTCGAGGCCGGCGAGGGTATAAAGGAGAGTGGTTTTCCCGGCACCGGATGAGCCGCAGAGGAAGACGCGCTGCCCGGCGGGGATTTCCAGGTTGAGGCCGCGCAGCACATGGATGTGCTGCGCCCCGATTTGGAATGATTGCCAGAGGTCGGTGGCTTGGAGCATGGGATCGGGGACGTGGGGTGGGGGCGAGGGGTATGAGGGAAGGGGGAAGAGGAAAGGGTTTTGGGGAAAGGGGGGAGGGATGCGAGGAGGCAAGAGGATGGGAAGGATGGGAGAAACGGGAACGGGAACAATGGAAAAGGGAAGGGGGACGCCGATTATCGCGATGCGGCGGCGGGGGGGACGGATCGGATGCGGATTTGGGCTTGAGAGGGGAAGGGGGTGGGGCAGTCTGGGCGGGC
>CAZYHO010000082.1:0-13200 GCA_964647495.1 uncultured Akkermansia sp.
CCGATTCTCGGAAGACGCCCGCGACGGAAGCGCGAATGCTTTGAGCGCATGGATCATCCGCCTCCTGCTCGGGCGCCTCGGGAGAATCGGGAACCGGGCCGCATTCTGGAAGCGCCAACCGCCGACGCGCCCGGAGGATCGCGTCCCACCCCCGAGCTTCGCTTCAATGGGAGCGGAGCCAGTCGGTGGTGCGCGGGTTGAAGTCGTCCAGGCATTCCCAGTGGAAGGCGTGGCCGGCGTTGTCGTAGAGGTGGAGTTCGGCGCCTGGGATGAGGCTGGCGACTTCCTCGCCCATCCAGCGCGGGGTGAAGACGTCGTCTTTTCCGCCGATGACAAGCGTGGGGCAGGAGATGGCGGGCAGCTCGGCGAGGGTATTGTGCGTCATGGCGGCGGCGGACTGGGCTTCCATGGCGTGGACCGGCTGGGGCGCGGGGTTGATGGCGGCGCCGGCGCGGCCGTCGAGGACACCTTGCCAGCCGTCATCGCTGTCGAACCAGGGTTTGGTGAAGATGAGCATCTGGACGTAGTGCATGAAGTCCTCGGGGCGGAAGGCGGCTTTGCATTTCATGAGGTGCTCCCAGACTGTCAGGCCGTAACGGTCCTGGCGCGCCCATGTGCACATGAGAATCATGCTGCGCACTTTCTGCGGGTGGCGGATGGCGAGTTGCTGGGCGACGACGGAGCCAAGCGAGCAGCCGACGATACGCGCCTGCGAAATCCCCAGGGCGTCCATGAGCGCGGCGTAATCGTCGGCCATCATCGCCGTGGTGTAGGGGCCCGCCGGCTTGTCGGTGTCGCCGACGCCTCGGTTGTCACCGAGGATGCAGCGGAAATGCGGCTCCCAGGCGGCGGCGTGGGCTTCCCAAACAGCACCGGGGGCCGTCACGCCCATGATGCAGACGAGGGGCTCACCCGAGCCGCGCTCGGTGTAGGCCATTTCGATTCCAGTGGGGAGTTTGATTTTGGGCATGGGACGTTTCGTTTGTCAGGGGTCGTATTCGAGGAGCGGAAAGCGGGAAACGATGATCAGGCGGGATCATTATCCTGACGGGCTCTCATGTCCATCATCGAAAAGCTGGCCGCGGCGCCCCATTCTGCTCGCTTTGATGACCAACAATGCTGGACCCAGGCGCTGCGTGAAGATCCTGCTCGATGAAAACCTGGATTGGCGGCTTGGGCGCGAGTTTCCAGGACACGCGGTCTCATCCGTTCCATTCATCGGTTGGGCTGGAAAGCAGGGTTCAGTGGGGAGCGGCGTGTTCGGGGAGGCGGTTTTCGAAGCGCATGAATTCCTTGAGGAAGGTGAGGCGGACGGTGCCGGTCGGGCCGTTGCGTTGTTTGGCGATGATGAGTTCGACCTCGCCTTCGGTCTCGGTTTTTTCCTCCTCGCTTTCGGCGTAGTATTCCGGGCGGACGAGCAGGCCGACCACGTCGGCATCCTGCTCGATGGAACCGGATTCTCGCAGGTCCGAGAGGCGCGGGCGGCCGCGGCTGTCTCCGGTGCGGGATTCGGGCGATCGGTTGAGCTGGGCGAGCACGATGACCGGGATGTTGAGTTCCTTGGCGGCGGCTTTGAGGCCGGAGGAAATCTCGGCGATTTCGATCTGGCGGTTGTCCTGGGCGCGCCTGGTGGTCGAGCGCATGAGCTGAAGGTAATCGACGGCGATGAGCCCGATGCCGTGGCGCTGGCGGAGGCGGCGGGCTTTGGCGCGGAACTCGCCGATGGAGAGGCTGGGCGTGTCGTCGATGTGGATCGGGGCGCTGGCGATCTCACTGGCGACGTGCGTGAGGTGCATGAACCGGTCGTTCTGGATGAAGCCGTTGTGGAGGTTGGCCATCGAGACGTGGGCACGCGAACAGAGGAGGCGCTGGACGAGCTGTTCGGCGCTCATTTCCAGGCTGAAAACGGCGCAGGGCACGCCGCGATCGACGGCGACGTGTTCGACGATGTTCATGACGAGCGAGGTTTTGCCCATGGATGGGCGGGCGGCGATGATGACCATTTCCGAGCCGTGCAGGCCGCGGGTCATTTCGTCGAACTCGGTGTAGCCGGTCGGGATGCCGTTGAGCAGGCCGGGGTTCTCCATCATCTTCTCGATGAGCACGACGGCGTCGCGCACGTGGTCGCCGATCTCCTTCGCTTTGCGGCCCGACTGATGCGTGTCGCGAATGGCAAGCACATCCCGCTCCGCGTCGTCGAGCAGGGCGGGCACGTTTTCCTGGTCCTGGTAGGCGCGCTGGATCGTGCGTGTGCAGACGCCGATGACTTCGCGCAGGACGAATTTCTCGCGGACCAGATCGATGTAGTACTCGATGTGCGCGGCGACCGGCACGAAGTTGAGCAGCTCGGACAGGGTGGCGGCGCCGCCGATTTCCTCGACCTGGCCGCGGTCGATGAGCGTCTGCAAGAGACTGACGGCTTCGATCGGGCGGTTCTTGTTCTTGAACTCGATGAGCAGGTCAAAGAGAAGGCGGTGCGCCGGGAAGTGGAAAGCGGCCGAGGTGATGGCGGCCATCGCGGTGTTCAGCGCGTCGTTGGGATCGAGGAGCATGCTGGCGAGCACGCCTTTCTCGGCGTCCAGGCTGCTCGGGAGCGCGCGCCGGGCGTCCGCCGCGCCGGCCGCCGACAGTGTCGGCAGGGCGTGCAGGGACGGTTTGCCGGGCGGGCGGCCGGCGCCTTTGTCGCCGCCAGGAAAGGGAGTTACGGGAGCTGGTTCGGCCATGGGCGGACCATAGGCCGGAGAGGCTCCCGGGCCAAGCGCGGCGTTGTTCGCAGCCTGGTAATAACGGGGAGCCAACAACCGTGAACAAGACCCCAAGTCGTTGAGCCGCCTGCGGGCCATGATGACGGGCGCCGGCGAAAAAAATTCAGGAAAAAACCCGTTCGCGACCCATGAGGCCCGGCGTTCAGGTAACATTACAGGCACGAAAGCCGGCGACCCGCGGCGTCGCACCCGCGGCGAGCGCCGGTTTTTCGATGACCGAAAACGCGGAGTGCTTCCACAACCGTTGGCGCTCCCGTCGATCGGATGATCGAGAGATCTTTTTTTCCGTCTGACATGTTCAAATCCATTCGCGCCGTGCTGTCGGCGGCCGTTGTGACGGCCGCCGTGGCGATCCCGTCGGTTTCCGGAGTGCCGGTGATCAACGAATTGATGTACCATCCGCTGGAGGTGCCCGGGAGGGTGGAGGCGGTCGGGCGGGAATGGCTGGAGATTCACAACCCGGACGGGGTGGCGCTGGACGTGTCGGGCTGGCGGCTGACGCGCGGCGTGCGATTTACGATGCCGATCGGGACGGCGATTCCGGCCGGGGGCTATCTTGTGGTGGCGGCGGATGTCGGGGAATTCCGGGCGCAGTATCCCGGGTTCGGCGGCGCGGTGGTGGGCCCGTGGGAGGGGGTGCTGTCGAACGGAAGTGAAACAGTCACCCTGGCGAACGCGCAGGGCATGACGATCGACGAGGTCGAGTACGCGGACGACGGAGCGTGGGCGCTGCGCGTGCGCGGGGAGCTGAGCTTCGGCCACCGCGGCTGGGAGTGGGAGGCGTCGCACGACGGCGGCGGGCACACGCTGGCGAAACTCGCGCCCGAACTGCCCGCGCTGGATGGGCAGAACTGGAAGGTGTCGGCCGCGGCCGGCGGCACACCGGGGGAGGCCAACTGGGTTGTGCCGCCGGCCGAGGCGGGTTTGTTTGCGGTCGGCGTGCATCATGTGCCTGTGATCCCGCGGTCGGACGAAGCGATCGAGGTGCACGCCAGGCTGCCCACCGGCGGGATCACGAACCGCGTGTGTTTCTGGAGGGTCGCGGGGAGCGCCACCTTTCAGCCCGCGTTTTTCACGCGGATCATTTCGACCACGCCGCCCTACTGGCACGGCGTGGCTTCCATCCCGGGCCAGCCGGGCGGAACTGTCATCGAGTATTACGTCGATCCGGTCATCGACAACGCGGCCACGGTCAACGACACCGTGCCGCGGCGGGCGCGCACATCGAACCCCGGCGTGCTTCCGGAGACATTCGCCAATGTCTGCAATTTCCTCATCCAGGTGGACGACTCGTTCGACCCGGCGCGCGATTTCACCCAGCCTGGAAATCATCCGGTGATGCGGGTGATCATGACACCGGCAGACGCGGAGGAGCTGCGACGTCTGCAGACGACCGATGCCGAGTCTGACAGCCGGGCCACATTCAACGCCGCGTTCATTTCGCACGACGGCTCCGGCACGGAAATCGTCCAGAATGCCGGCGTCCGCAACCGCGGCCAGGCATCCGCGCTCGGGCCGCCTAACAATTACCATGTTTCCTTCCGCAGCGACGCCCTGTGGCGCGGACGGCGCTCGGTTCATTTCAATTGCCAGTACACGTACAGCCAGGTTCTCGGCAACGTACTTTTCGCGCGGGCGGGGATTGCGCCGCAGGACGCGGTGGCGGCGCTGCTCCGCATCAACGGGCAGGACCTTTCCGAAAGCGGCGGCCGCATGTACGGGCGCTACGCGATGCTCGAAGGCCGCAACGACGACTGGGCCGGCAAACATTACCCGCTCGATCCGGATGGCAATCTCTACCGGCTCGACGATCACGCCCCAGGCGAACCGGGCAACCCGCCCGGCAACCTGGCCAGCGGCGAATTCCGCTACGAGGGCGCCAACCCCGCGAGCTACAGCGACACCTTCATCAAGGAAACCAACATGACAGTGGGTGATTACAGCGATCTGATCGATCTGACCCGCATCGTGAGCGCCCCGATCGCCAACGGCACCGAGGAACAGCCGGCCCTCGGCGATGCGGAGTATCCGGCGGCCGTCGCCACGGTGCTCGACCTGGACCATTTCTACAAGTATATCGCCACGGACGCGCTTCTCGGAAACCAGGAAGGCGGGCTCCAGACCGGCCGCGCCGACGACGCCAGCCTCTACCGCGGGATCGCCGACCCGCGCTTCCGATTCGTCCCGCACGATCTGGACGACGTGTTCGACATCGGCACCGGCGCCGGCAACCCGGTCACCCGGTCGATCTTCAGCTACGACGAAACCGTCCAGCAGGGAAACACCGGACTGGCCGGACTGCGCCGCCTCTTCAACCATCCGGCGCTGGTTCCGCGGTATTACGCGGCGCTGCTGGACGGCATGGACCGGTGGTTCAACCGCGCCACGCTCGACCCGATCATCGACCAACTTCTCCACGGGTGGGTGCCGGCCACCGACGGCAGCGCCGCCTCGCCGAACAGAGGCATCGCGGAAATCAAGGCGTTCATCGACGCGCGCCGGGCCAGCGTGCTGTCGCAAATCCAGCAGGACTATTCCCTGACGGTGACCGGCACGGCGGCCGACAGCCCGGAAGGCGACGCGGTCACAGCCACGGGCGCCGCGACATTCGGCGGCACCTTCAACGTGGCGCGGACGTACAGCGTCACCGTGAACGACACGCCCGCCCTCCGGTTTTACCGGACAAACGGCAGCGACACCGCCGGCACCTGGAAACTGGCCGTCCCGGCGGGAGGCGGGAATGTGCTCCGGCCCGGCCTCAACACAGTCGCCGTGCGTTTTTGGGACGGCCCGGACGGCACGGGCCGCGTGCTGCGGGAATTCTTCACGCGCGTGCTCTGGGACGCGGCGCCGGGCACCACCATCAACGGCGGCCTCGAAGCGCCCGGCTCGCTGGCCCTGCTGGCGCCCGCCACGCATGTTCCCGGCGTGCCGATCCTGGTGCGGGTCGACCTCCGGGACGCCGCGGGCGCGCTCGACCGCGGCGCCTGGAATACCACCGTCAACCTCGCCGCCACCAACGGCGTCGCCCTCACGCCGTCCACCGTCACGCTCTACAACGGCATGGGCAGCGCCCTCGTCGCCGTCGGCGCCACCACCGGAGGCGGCGCCGTCGAGTACTTCCGCTATGGCTCGGGCGGCACCGGAGGCACGGCCGCCAATTCCGGCAACCCGGGCAGCACATGGAAATACCGCGGCGATTTCACGACGGTCACGCTGGCCTCGTTCATCGCCGCTTCCGGATCCACGTGGAAAGACGAAGGCTTCGACGACAGCGGCTGGCCCTCCATCGTCACGCACACTGGTTACGGCGACAACGACGAGAACCGCGCCTTTCCCCGCGTCGATTACGATCCCGTCGCCTCCGGCACCCAAAGCGGCCCGGTCGCCCTCTTCCGGAACACGTTCACGATCGATGACCTCTCGCGGCTCGCCAGCCTGACCGGCCAGGTCAAATTCGACGACTCCTGCGCGGTCTATGTCAATGGCGTGGAGGTTTACCGTCACGGCGACCTGAGTCCGAACGCCACGCTCACCGAATACACCGAGGCAAATACAAACTCCACGCGCGAGAACGCCACCGCGCCCCTCACCGTGCCGCTCGCCTTGGTCCGCACCGGCATCAATACCATCGCCGTCGAGGTGCACCAGCACGACACCGGAAGCTCGGACATGACGTTCGATCTGAGGCTCCAGGGAAATCTGGCGGCGACCACCGCCGATCCGGGAAATTTCACCCTGACCGCATCGGCCGGCGCGCTCACGGCCGCCAAAGGCATCGCCAGTCTGGGCGCGGCCGCCGGGACGACAGTGAGCGGCACACTGCCGCAGGGCGTGACGACATGGAGCGGAGTGGTGCGTGTGACGGGCGATGTCACGGTGCCGGCCGGCGCGACGTTGCGCCTTGCGGCAGGCGCGCATGTGCTCATGGCGGGCACCGTGGCGGACGGCGATACCACCGGCGCCGACCTCATCGTCAACGGAACGCTGGCAATAGATGGCACGGCGGCCGAACCGGTGAGCGTGACGTGTTCCGATCCGGCGGCGCGCTGGGGCCAATTCCTTCTCGCCAACGCCCAGCCCACGATCGCCGATTTCGCGCTCATCTCGCGGGGCGCGCACTCGCCCGGCGTCGGCCACACATCGCGCGGGCCGGTCTGGCGCTTGAACGCATCATCGCTCACCCTGAACGATTGCGCCCTGGGCGATTCGCCGGGCAAGGCGCTCTATTCATCCGGCGCCTCCGCGCTCGTCATGCGGCGCAGCCTGATGGCGCGGCTCGTCACCGGCCCCGAAACCGGCGACGGCTGCTCGGTGCTCGTCGAGGACAGCAACGTGCAGGAATGCCTGCCGCATTACCGCGAAAGCAACGCGCCTGTGCCCGACGACGAAGACTGCTTCTACGTCCACAACGGCAGCGGGCGGCCCGTCGATTTCCGCCGCTCCGTCTTCGCGCGGTGCGGGGACGACGTGCTCGATTGCCTCGGCGGACCGGTCCGCATCGAGGATTGCATCCTCCGCGACGGCTGGGACAAGGGGATCAGCCTGCTCAACAACACCCTCACCGTCAGCGGCACGCAAATCATCGATTGCGACAAGGGCATCGCTTACAAGAACGGCAGCGCCGGCGCCACACGCGAGTGCCGCGTCATCCGGTGCACGATCGTCAGCGAGGACCACGACACCGCGCTTCCCCCGTGGGGGTATGCCATCCCTCCGACCTCGCCGGATCCGGACACACCGGACACGGGATTCTGGACTCAGTGGAAATCCGCCGCCGACGGTGGCACCCCCACGCGCGACGGCGTGATGAACCTCGTCATCAATTCCTCCATCATCCGCGCCAGCCAGCCGATCAAGATCGACAACGCGCCCGGCGAATACACGAGCGCCCCGACCACGGTCGAGTACTCGTGCTTATACGACAGCGATGCCCCCGCCACGCCGGTCTGGCCGGGTCCGGGAAACCTGAACGCCGATCCGCAGTTCGTGTCGCTGGCCGCGGACGACTATCACCTGGCTCCGGGGTCGCCCGCCATCGACGCGGGGGATCCGGCGCTCGGCGATCCGGATGCGACCCGCGCTGACATGGGCGCTTTGCCGGCAGGATCCACGAACGCCCCCGCCGCCGGCGAAATCCGGTGGACGCTCGCCGGATCCCCCTACCGCGTGACCGCCAACACCACCGTGCCCGCGGGCGCGACGCTGCGCCTCGATCCCGGCGTGAACGTCCAGTTCGCTCAGAACGTCCGCCTGCGCGTCGAAGGCCGCATCGTCGCCGAGGGCACGCCGGCGCGCCGCATCCTCTTCAGCCACATCCCCGGCGTCAGCCTGGCAACCGACGTCGACCCGATCAAACTCGGCGTGCAGACCGGCGCGCCCAAGTGGGGCGGCATCCACGTTTACGACTCGATGGCCGTGGAAAACATCTTCCGGTTTTGCGATTTCATCAACGCGCAGGGCACGTCACCGGTGGGTCCGGAAAGTTATGGCTCGGTCGGCTTCATCCGGTCATGGGGCTGGGTGGACCATTGCACCTTCGCCGGCACGCATCTGCGCCTGTGCTACGGCCGCAACAGCTCGCTCACCATTACGAACAATGTTTTTCCAGACGTGTTCGTCTTCGATCCGGTGCTCGGCCGCATCGAGGAGCCGACGACCGATTTCATCGCGTCCGCCAACAACAACATGGAGCCGCTGGAGGTGGAGTTTCCGACCGGGGATCCGGAAGTCGCGGGAAATGCCGCCTTCCCGAACGGCCTGCCGCGCCACGGCCACTGCCGCGTCTACTTCAACCAGTTCAACGGCAACCGCGGGCATCAGGATGTCTTCGACTGCGACAGCGGCCGATGGGCGCCGCGCGGCCCCGACGGCTATCAGACGAACGGCCAGTTCATCCTCGACTGCCGCTACAACCATTTCCGAGGCCGCGCCGGGGACGAACACATCGACCTCGGCGGCGACGCCTACATCGCGGGTAACATCTTCGAAAACGCGGGCAAAGATCAATGGAACGACGACACCGGTTACTCGAACGCCATCAGCACGGGTGACAAGGGCGCCGGGACCACAGTCATGGTCGCCCGCAACGTCTGCCGCAACCTCGACCACGTCATCAACTGCAAGGCGCGCACCGCCACCATCTTCGAGCACAACACGGTGACCGGCCTGCACGCGGACTATGTCTTTGAAAGCGGTTCGCTGGTCCAGGAAATCGTCTGCTCCGTCATCAATTTCTTCATCCCGCAGGACGGCTCGAACCCGACCTACGGCGACGGCGCCTGGTTGGGATTCAACATCGTGAGCCAGACACCCCGCGTCTTCAGCGGCGCCGACACGCGCAAAATCAACGGCGTCACGCTCGTCCATGATATCACGACGAAGATCGAGTTTTTCCACAACCTGCTCGACCAGATCGGCGATCCTCTCATCGGTCCGAACCATCCGGGCGGTCTCTTCAGCGGCGCCTACGGGCCGAATACCGCGGGCGCGCCCGGATTCGCCGACCCCGGCGCGGGAGACTTCAGCCTGCGCACCGACTCGCTCGCGCGCGGCGCCGCGCCGGGCGGGCTCGATTATGGCGCCACGGTTCCCGAGTGGGCGTATATCACAGGCGGGCCTCACGGCACAGTGGGCGGTGCCGCCGCAACCTTCACGATCGGCGGGCCGGGCATCGTGGCGTACAAATGGCGGCTCGACGGCGGATCGTGGAGCACGCCGATCCAGATCGGCAATGGCGGCGAGATGCCGCGCACCGCGCCCACCGTGCGCCAGGCGACGCTCGCTCTCACCGGCCTCACTCCCGGTCCCCACACGCTCGAAGTCATCGGCCAGGACATGGCCGGAAACTGGCAGGACAACGACCCGGCCCGTATGTACGACGGCGCTCCACAGGCGGGTCCGGCCACAAGAACCTGGACCGTCGATCCCGGCTTGCCGCCCGTCTTTCTCAGCGAGATCATGGGCGATGCCCGGCCGGAAATGCCGGCCCGGCCGCGGCAGTTCGTCGAACTGGTCAACCGCGGCGACTCGTCCGTCGAGCTGGCCGGCTGGCTCCTGAGCGGCGATCCGCCGGCGCCCGGCGCGCAGCCGCTCGGCGGCGTGCTGCCCGCGGGCGCAGTGCGCGCGATCGATCTGACCGCTTTCCGGATCGATACCCATGGCGGTGGTGTGCACCTTTTTGACCCGTCGGGCACGCGGCGCGATTCGGTCGTTTTCGGGCCGCTGCCGGCGGGCTACTCGCTTTCGCGAAACGCGGCCGGCGACTGGGTGCTCGGCGAGGAGACGTGGAACGACGCTGCGAACGTGCCGGCACGCCTCAGCGACTCATCGCGAATCGTCATCAACGAATGGCTCGCCGCCGGCGCCATCCGCTACCGCGATGACTGGGTCGAGCTGGCAAACCTCGCGCCGTTTCCCGCGAGCCTGGCCGGCATGGCGCTCACCGATGCGCGATTCGGCGAGCGCATTCCATTTCCGCCGCTCAGTTTCATCGGCGGCCACGGCTTCGTGAAACTCATCGCCGATGGCGAACCCGCGGCCGGGCCGAACCACACGTCGTTCCGCATCGACAGCGTCACCGAGGAGCTGCTCCTCTTCGCGGCGGATGGCGCGGAGCTGGACAATGTGCGCGTCCTTCAGCAGGTCGAAGACGTGAGCCAGGGCCGGACGCCCGCCGGAGGTGTCGGCGGCTTCGCGTATTTCGGCCTGCCCACCGGCGGAGCGCCCAACGGGGCCGGCCATCCCGGCCACGCCAATGCGCTTGCTGTTCTCGACGGTCTGCGCATCACCGAGATCATGTACAACCCGGCCGGTGGCAATACATTGGAATTCATCGAGCTGACTAACATCGGCGGCGTGGCCATCGATCTCGGCGGCGTCGAGTTTTACAACGGCATCGATTTCGTCTTTCCCGCCGGCTTCATCCTCGCTCCGGGCCAGGAAATCGTCCTCGTGCGCGATCTGACCGCCTTCCGCGCCCGCTACGGCGCCGCCCCGCGTGTGGCGGGTGTCTATGCCGGCGCGCTCGACAACAGCGGCGAGTCGCTCGCCCTGCGCCTGCCGCCGCCCTGGGACGCCAACGTGCTTCGGTTCGAATATGACATCACCTGGCACGACACGAATGGCTCGGGATTCAGCCTGCAGCTCGTGCATCCGGCCACATCCATCCGCGACTTCGGCAAACGGGAAAGCTGGACCGCCTCGTCACAACCCCACGGCTCACCCGCCGGATGGTCGCCCGGCCCGGAACCGCAGCCTGCCCGCTTGACGGAATGGCTCGCCATCCACGCGCTCACCGCCGCCGACCTCCTGCTCGATGCCGACAGTGACGGCCTTCCGTCACTCGTCGAATTCGCCCTCACCGCCGACCCGCGGTCGCCCGCGCCACCAAACGGCCCCGATCGCCTGCCAGCGGGAGCGCTGGACGCCGGCGGACGCGCCACATTGATCATCGACCTCCCGACCACCCCGCTCCCCGGCGGCCATGGATCGCCTGACGTGATATACACCGTGCAGGCCGGCGCCGCCCTCGGCAACTGGTCCACGCTCGCCTCCAAGTCGCCCGAGGCTGCCGAGTGGACCGGCGCTCAAGGCACTCTCCTGCCCGCGGGCACCGTCACGATCACCGCCGGACCCGCCGGTCTCACCCGACTCATCGTCACCGATACCACGGCGCCGGCGTTCGCCGCCCCTCGCTTCCTGCGCCTCCACATCGCCGTCGCACCCTGAAGCGGAGCCCGGACAACCCTGGTCATGCGCCAACGGAAAATCGCGCCGGCACGGCGTGGCGGGCGTCGAATCCGTATGCTATCCGTTCCGCGCATGTCCCGATTCCCGAGTTTCCTCCCGGCCGGCGCCGCCAGCCGCTGGAGCGCCGCCGCACTGGTGGCCGGCATGGCGATCGGCGGTGCGGGCGCCTGGTGGCTGATGAGCGGGCGCATCGAGTCGGAAGCGCGGCGGCTGGCGCGCGCAATGGCCGGCGAGGAGGCGGGGGCGCGGAAGCCGCCGCCACCGGGAACATCGGCGGTGGGCGCCGGCGCCGGCACGAATGGCCGAATGACGGCCGGCGGGATTCCTGTCATCGCCGTGACCGACAACCTGGAGGAGGCGTACCGTCAGTTGCTGGCGATCAAAGATCCGGCGGTGCGTCAGGCGGCGCTGCTGGCGTTTCTGGACCGGCTGCCGGTGGAGCGGTGGGGCGGATTTCTCCTGGCGGTGCGGAATCTGGCCGAGCGCGAGGAATTCGAGGACGAGCCGGGTTCGTTCATGGCCGGGCTCGGGGCGTTGGAGTCCGTGTTTTCGTACATGATGAAGCGCGCGCCCGGGCAACTGCTGAGCCTCGTGATGGAGACGCGCACCGGCCAGGAAGCAAATGACGACGCCGAACGCGACGACGAGATAGGCGCGGTCGCATTCCGGTTCTGGGCGGGTCATGACTTTCCCGCGGCCCTGGATTATTTCGAACGGCATCTGGGTTCGCTCCCGCCGGACAAACAGTCCAAGGCGTCGGCCGGACTGGCCCGGGAATTCGTCAAGCACGACCCCGCGGCCGCCTTCGCCTGGATCGCGCGGCTCCCGCAGGAAAATCAGGCGCATGTCACCCAAGGCGCCTTTCAGACGCTCTCGCACGTCGATTCGCAGGCCGCCATGCGCTTCCTCGTGAGTGAATCCGAATTGCCGGGACGCGACCGCATCGCCAGCGAAATGGCCAAAGGCTGGGCGGCCACCGAGCCGGAAAAGGCGCTCGCCTGGGCAAAACAACTGCCCGATGATCTGGCCACCCATGCTATCCGGGGCGCCTTGGGTCACCTCGCGGAAAAAGACTTCGACACCGCCGCGCGCGAGACCGCCGGCCTTCCCCCGGCCCAACAGGACGAGGCGCTCATGGTCATCAGTCACCATTTGAAGGAAGATCCGCGGCACACGGCCGAGCTGATCCAGCTCGTCGAGGCGGCATCCGAAGGCTCGGGCCGCGCCTTCGCCGCTCACAGAGCATTGGAGCAATGGGCGCGGGCGGATCTCGAAGCCGCAAGCGCCTGGGTCGCCGCACAGCCCGAAGGCGGAACCCGCGACCAAGCCATCAATGGATTCAGCAGTGCGGCCGTGACATCCAAGGCCGATCCGGAAGCCGGACTGGAGTGGACCGCCACCGTCTCCGATCCGGATTCGCGCCGCACCTGCCTCTGGCAAAACATCCAGGCCTGGTCCAGATACGACGCCAATGCAGCCCGCGCCTGGATCCAGTCATCCCCACGCCTCTCGGACGACGATCGCGAATTCCTGCTGCCGCTCGCCCGATAATACCATAGTGCCAAGGAGAACGGGGATTGCCCGGGGCCAGGCCGATCATCAAACTGGCCGGCGGGCACTCGCCAACTCTCCGGGAAAGACGCCAGCTCGCCACGCTGACGCGCGACGCCGTGCATCTCGAGCC
>CAZYHO010000083.1:0-13197 GCA_964647495.1 uncultured Akkermansia sp.
AAAGTCCTGCTCAGCGCCGTGGAGATGGAAGTCTTCACGGGGCTGGCGCGGCAGCCCGGCGATCTTGCCGCGCTGAGCGGTCGTTTTGCGCTGCACCCGCGCGGGGCGCGTGATTTTTTGGACGCGCTGGTGGCGCTCGGTTTCCTGACCAGGGACGACAATGGCGTGTACGCGAACACGCCGGAGACGGAGGCGTTTCTCGACAAGGGTAAAGCCTCCTACATCGGTGGCATCCTCGAGATGGCGAACAACCGGCTCTATCCCTTCTGGGGCGCCCTCACGACCGCCTTGCGCACCGGCGAGCCGCAGAACGAAACGAAGGCGGGCGAAGATTTGTTCGCGAAACTGTACGCCGACCCGGCGCGTCTGGCGGAATTCCTCCGCGCCATGTCGGGGGTGAGCCGCGGAGCGAACATCGCCATGGCGCAGCAGTTCCCGTGGAGCCGCTACGGGAGTTTCGTCGATGCCGGCACCGCGCAGGGCGACCTTGCTGTGCAGCTCGCGCTCGCGAATCCGCATCTGATGGGCATCGGCTTCGACCTGCCCGAGGTCGGGCCGATTTTCGAGGACTATGTCGCGGAGAACGGGCTCGCCGGCCGGCTCGCCTTTGCCGGCGGCAGCTTCTTCACCGACCCTCTCCCGCAAACCGACGTGGTCCTCTACGGGCACATTATCCATGACTGGGATCTGGAGCAGAAGCGGCATCTCCTCCGCGCGGCATGGGAAGCGCTGCCGGAGGGAGGAGCAGTGATCGTCTATGACTCGATCATCGACGACGCGCGGCGGGAAAATGCCTTCGGCCTGATGATGAGCCTGAACATGCTCATCGAGACGCCGGGCGGGTTCGACTATACCGGAGCGGACTGCCAGGGCTGGATGCGCGAGGCGGGTTTCCGCGAAACACGCGTGCAACATCTCGTCGGGCCGGATTCGATGGTGATCGGGATCAAGTGAGGACGGGGATTTGGCGTTTGCATGGCTGCCATCGTTTGTGTTCCGGTCTTGCAGGCAGGAACGGGCGCAGCCTGAGCGTCCGTCAATATCCGTAAATAAACCAGACTCCGGAGACATCGGGGAGATACAGAAACCGAGGATGCCGAGAACTTGTCGAGCCGAGGCGAACGCGACAGGTTTCGCGACGGTCAGACGCGCCAGAGGAGGGTGTCTTTGCGGAAGTGGAGGTTATCGATATCGGGGTAATCGAGGGTGCAGTGGGCGCCGCGGCTTTCGTGGCGGGACTGGGCGCTGTCGACGATGAGGGCGGCGACCTGGACGAGGTTGCGGAGTTCGAGGACCTCGGCGGTGACGCGGTAGCCCCAGTAGAATTCCTGGACTTCCTTCTGGAGGGTGCGCAGCCTGGTGGCGGCGCGCTGGAGGCGTTTGCTGGTGCGGACGATGGAGACATAGTCCCACATGAGGCGGCGGATTTCGTCCCAGTTGTGGTAAATGACGACGAGTTCGTCGACGTCCTGGGCGTCACCCGGGATCCAGGGTTGGAGTGTGAAGGCGCGGGGGCGCCGGGAGGGGAGGGGTTCGGAGCGGAGGACGTGATGGCAGGCGCGGTGGCCCATGACGGCGGCTTCGAGGAGGCTGTTGCTGGCGAGGCGGTTGGCGCCGTGGAGGCCGGTGCAGGCGACTTCGCCGATGGCCCAGAGTCCGCGGAGTGATGTGGCGCCGTCGAGGTCGGTGTGGACGCCGCCGCACTGGTAGTGGGCGGCGGGCACGACGGGGATCGGATCGCGTGACATGTCGATGCCGAGGTTGCGCAGGGTGTGGAAGATGTGGGGGAAGCGATCCTCGAGCCAGGCGGCCGGTTTGGCGGTGATATCGAGGAAGACACATTTCGATCCGGTTTTTTTGATTTCGCGGTCGATGGCGCGGGCGACGATATCGCGTGGAGCGAGGTTTTCGCGGCGGTCGTATTTGTGCATGAACGGCGTGCCGTCGGCGCCGACGAGCACACCGCCCTCGCCGCGCAGGGCCTCGCTGATGAGGAAGCTGCGGCGGGCGTAGTGGAAGAGGCAGGTCGGATGGAACTGGACAAATTCCATGTTGGCGATGGTGACGCCGGCGCGCCAGGCCAACGCGACGCCGTCACCGGTGGCGACCTCGGGATTGGTGGTGTACTGGTAAACGCGGCCGCTGCCGCCGGTGGCGAGGACGACGCGGTCCGAGCGGAATGTGAGCACTTCGCCCGCCGTCTGGTCGAGGGCATACAGCCCGAGGCAGCGGTCCTCCTGGGCGTAGCCGAGTTTGCCGGTGGTGATGAGGTCGATCGCGTAACAATGCTCGTGGAAATGGATGTTGGGATCGGCGCGCGCCGCCTCCAGCAGCCGCGTGGAAATTTCGAGGCCGGTCTGGTCCCCGCGGTGGAGGATGCGCCGGTGGGTGTGGCCGCCTTCGATGCCGAGGTCGTAACCGCCGCCCTCGGCCGCCGGCTTTTCGTTGAACTTCACGCCGAGCCTGACGAGATCCTCCATGCGCGCCGGTCCCTCGGACACGATCGTGCGGACCGCAGTCTCGTGGCACAGGCCGGCGCCGGCATCCAGCGTGTCCGCGATGTGGCGTTCGAACGAGTCTCCCGGATCCAGCACGCACGCCACGCCGCCCTGCGCCCAGGCCGTGTTGGACGATCCGGCGTTTTCCTTCGTCAAGACGCCGACGCGTCCGTGGCGCGCGGCCTTCAGGGCAAAGGTCAGTCCCGCCATGCCGGCGCCCACCACGAGAAAATCGTATTCGTATGTATCGGTCATGGGGATGAGAAAGGTCGAGGAATGGTTGGCGAGGCGATGGCGAGTGCCATAGCCTGGTTCTCCCGGTGATGCCAATGCCCGAACGAGAACCCCCGGATGCCCCGAAGCGCGAATGCCGCCACGCTTTCGCGCCCGCGAACGGCTCTTTGATTTTCGAGACCTACGAAGCGACCCCGGACCACGGGCGTGGTTCGCTCGGGGTGGGATTCACGCTGGATGCCGGGGTGGTGGCGAGCGTCGAGCGGCTGGCGACCGCCGGGGAAGGTGGCGCCCGCGACCGCCACCCGGACGGGCGCGACTTCGGGGAGGTGGCCCGGCTTTCCGAGATTCGTGTTCATGGGAACGCCTGGGAATTTCCGACGGTGCGGCAGGTCGTGAGCCGGCTGGCTCCGGAGCCCGTCAGGATCGATTTGCGCGCCGATCTTCCGTTTGGGTGTGGATTCGGCATGAGCGGGGCCGGTGCCCTGGCGAGCGCCTATGCCTTGGGATCGCTGTTCGATAAAGGGCGGCCATTGCGCGATCTCGCGCTCGTGGCCCACGAAGCCGAGGTCGACAACGCCACAGGCCGCGGCGACGTCGGCGGCCAGTTCAACGGCGGTTTCATGGTCAAAACCAAGGTCGGCGCGCCGCTGGACGTCGACTGGCTTCCCATCGGCGAAACATCCATCTGGTGCCGCATCTTCGGGCCGATCTCGACGCGCGAAGTGCTCCGCGATGCCGACACCATGGCCCGCGTCAACGCCGCCGGCCGCGCCGCCCTCGATCACCTGCGCGGCCATCCGGCCATCGATCTGGAGGCACTGCTCGAAATCTCGCGCCGTTTCGCCGAGGAATCAGGCCTGCTCACCAGCCCGCGCGTCCGCGCCTCGATTGACGATGCCCTCGCGGCCGGCGGGCAGGCCAGCATGGTGATGCTCGGCGAAGCCGTCGTCAGCTCCGTTCCCATCCCCGAGTCCACAGCGTACCGCGTCGTCCGCCGACCTGCCCGGCTTCTATCCGACGCAGATGACCAAGCAGACGCGACCCGATCCCCCAGTGAACCAATTGTGATTTGATTATGAGTCAATAATGACGCGAAAATGACACAAAAAGGGGGAGAATCCGGTATATTAATTCATTTTTGTGTCAAAAACACTTGTGATGTTGGGGAAACGAGGCACAATCACGTCAGAACCCAGGACGAACCATCTGCCCCATAGGCACTGAAGACGATTTGCGAAGGGAACGGAGAACACTGGAACGACGATGAAACGACTGACGCCACAATTGCTGGCCGAGTTGAAGGCCAACCCGCAAGGGCTGGGCATGGAGGAATTGGAACGGCGGTTTCGGAGCCGGGGTTCGCGGAGCACGGTGCAGCGCACGCTCAACCGGATGCGTGAGAGCGACCTTGTAATCCGCCGAGGGAAGGGACCGGCGACGCTCTATGCCCTGACCGAGAAAGGCAAACGGGAAGGGGAGGCGGAGAGCGCGATGGCTGCGCCCGTGGTGGAGCCGCAGTTTGGGCGGGCCGTGGCCTCACCACCGCCAGTGATCGGCATGGCGGCGTGGCCCGAGGCGCGGCGATGGCTGCCGCAGCCTGGAGAGCCGTGGTCGCAGGGAGTTTACGTGCGCGAAAACGAGGATGAGGCCGTTCCGCCTCGTCCGCTGGCGCCACCTGGTTCTCACGGGCACACTGATCGAGAACTGAGCGCCAGGACGGGGCCTCAATTTTCGGAGGAGGCCATGGCGGTGCGGCAAACGGTGCGCCAGCCCAGCGGTTTTCGCGCCGCGTGTGGCTACCGCCGGGAATTCCTGGAGAGGTACACGCCGAACAGCACCGAGTATTTGCCGGCGAAATTGCGGGCGCACCTGCGGGCGGTCGGGCAATCGGAGGAAATGGCCGCGTTGCCTCCGGGCACCTACGCGCGCCAGGTGATGGACCGACTCCTGATCGACCTTTCCTGGAATTCCAGCCGCCTGGAGGGCAACACTTTTTCCCTGTTGGAGACGGATTACCTCCTGCAACTTGTCAAGAACGCCGACCCCGCGCGTTACATCGAGACCCAGATGATCCTCAATCACAAGGCGGCGATCGAGTTCCTTGTCGAAGAGCCGTCCGAACCCGGATTCAACCGGTACACTTTTCTCAATCTGCACGCGATTTTGACCGAAGGGTTGCTGAAGGATCCGGGATCGGAGGGACGCCTGCGGCTCATTCCCGTGGGCATCGGCGGGACGGTATATCATCCGGTGAGCACTCCATCGGTGATCGAGGAATGCTTCGATCTCATTCTGGAGAAGACGGCGGCCATCGCCGATCCGCTGGAGCAGGCCTTCTTTCTGATGGTGCATGTGCCGTATCTCCAGCCGTTCGAGGATGGCAACAAACGCGTTTCGCGGGTGGGGGCCAACCTCCCACTCATCCAGCGGAATCTTTCGCCGCTCTCCTTCATTGACGTGCCGATCAGGGATTACATCGACGGGTTGATCGCGGTGTATGAATTGACACGCATCGACGTGTTGCGCGAGGTATTTGCCTGGGCCTACGAGCGATCGGCCGGACGATACGCGACCGTCCGTCGCGAGATGGGCGAGCCGGACCGGCTTCACGTGCAGTATCGTGGGGAGATCAAATCCTGCGTGCGCGACGTGGTGGTACAGCGGCTCAACAAGCCGGAGGCGGCCCGGGCGCTTCGCGAGTGGGCCGCTCGCCACGTCACGGCCGACGATCGCGCGCGGTTCATTGAACTGGTGGAGACGCAGTTGCTTTTTCTCGACGAGGGCAGGATCGCCCGCGTGCGCGTCCGCCCGGCGGAATTCCATGCCTGGCTGCCGCGGTGGAATACGCGGGCCTGAGAAAAACGGGGGAGATCGGCGCGGATGTCGTCGCGTCCGCCTGAAACCTGCGGACGAGCCCCTGGGCGAGCGAACGGACCGCGGAGCCCCCTGCGCGACACTTCGTCGATCACGAGCCGCCGTTCGCCTTCCTGCGCTCGCCTGCCTGCGCGCACCGCCGCGGCCCGCAGAGGGTCCGTCCTCTCGCGCTGTGCCGCGGGGACTGAACCGTGCCGCGCGTCCCGGTTCCTCCTTGTTCTGGCCCTGACTCTTTTGCTTGCGCGGGTGGAGGGGCTGTGCTTTACGTTGTTCTCTTCGCTGGGGACAGGGAGGCCGGGCCGGCAACGGGCCGGGCTTTTCCAGGAAAAGTGGGAGCAATCCCGCTTTTTTTTGTTTCCGGCGCCAGACTTCCCGTGACGCCATGACCACCGAGCTGACAGCACTGTTCGACTATTTCGAGAAAGACAAAGGGATGAGCCGAGAAAAGGTCATCGAGGCCGTCGAGCGTGCCCTCTTGTCAGCAGCGAAAAAGCGGCTGGGGCCGTTGCGCGAGATGCGGGTGAGTATCGACGCGAACAAAGGTGACATGCGCGTTTTCACCAAGCCGCTGGTCGTCGAGGCCGTGACGAACAAATGGGAGCAACTGCCCGTCGAGGTCGCGCAGAAGATCAAGCCGGGGGCGATGCCCGGGGACGAAGTGGAGATCGACGTGACGCCGCGGGATTTCGGGCGAATCGCCGCGCAAACGGCCAAGCAGGCGATGATGCAATCGCTGAGGCAGGCCGAGAAGGAGATGATGTACGACGAGTTCAAGGACCGCGCGGGGGAAATCGTCTCCGGCGTGGTCCGGCGCTTCGAGAAATCGGACGTGCTCATCGACCTCGGCAAGTTCGAGGGCCTGATGCCGGCCAAGGAGCGCGTGCAGACGGAGGACTATAATATAGGCGACCGCGTGCGCGCCTATGTCGTCGCCGTGGAAAACGGGATACGGGGGCCTGAAATCATCCTGAGCCGGAGCCACCCGAATTTCGTCAAACGTCTTTTCGAGAGCGAGGTCACCGAGATCGCCGACCACACCGTTCAAATCCGCGCCATCGCCCGCGAGGCCGGTTACCGGACGAAAGTGGCGGTCCATTCCGCCGACAGCAAAGTTGACCCGGTCGGGGCCTGCGTCGGCCTGAAGGGCGCCCGTGTCAAAAACATCGTCCGGGAACTGAACAACGAGAAGGTGGACATCATCCGGTGGAGCGACAATCCGAAGGACTTCGTGAAGGAGGCGCTGAAACCCGCGACCGTCGCCGAGTCCAAAATCATCGTCGATGAGGAGAACAAACGCATCACGGTCAGGGTCAACGAAGAAGAATTGTCCAAGGCCATCGGCCGCCGCGGCCAGAACGCCCGCCTGACGAGCCGCCTCATGGGCTGGGACGTGCAGGTCGAGCGCGACGAGTCGGCGCACGAGCAATTCGTCGGCAAAGTGGCGCGTGAAGCGGCCGACATGGCGGTCAAACTCGGGATTGCGGAGCCGGTCGCGGTCAAGCTGATCGAGGGCGGCTTGAATTCGATCGACCTGCTGGCCGAAGTCGACCCCTCGGATGTGGCCGAGGCGACGCAGATCAGTGAGGAGGAGGCCGCCGCGATCATCGCGAAGGCCAAAGAAATCAACGAGCGCGAGGCCGCGCCCGCTCAGGGTTGACCACCCCCAGCCGGCCGCGCCCATGAAAACACAGACTTTCAAGAATGGCATCCAAATCCAGCACCGCAAAAACCGGGGGCGATCCCGAAGCCGCGTCGGACCCGGCCGGCGTTTCCACTCCCGCCCCGGAATCGAAGGCCGGTGCGCTTGACCTGCTTTCGGAGAAACCCAAGCGTGTGCGCAAGAGGGCCGAGGCCGACGACATCGCGCCACTGCCGGCTATCGGCAAATCTCCTTCCAATACCAAGGCGCCCGCCCCCGCGCCGCCGCCTCCTCCCGCCGAACCAGCCGGACCGACGCTGGATGAAATGAAGGACAGCGCGCTTTCGTTGTTTGACGACGACGAAGCCAAGGCCGAGCGCAGACGGAAGCTGGAGGAATCGCGGACGGTGCGTGCCGCTGCGGCCTCTCAGCTTCTCCGGCCGATCTCGAAGATTCAGGCGGCGAAAGAGGAAGCGAAGGCGGAGGCCGAGGCGCGCCTTTTCCAGCAGTTGCATGCCGTGGTGGCGCCGCCCGCGCCCGTGCCGGCCGAGGGTGAGGACGGGGTGTCGCCGGTGGGCGAGGTTGAGGAGGAGGATGGGCAGGACGAGGAGGAGCCCGACGATCCGAAGGTGATTCACATCAAGCCGCCGGTCATCGTGAAGGATCTGGCGGAGCGGCTGGGCATCAAGTCGTTCCAGATCATCAAAGAGCTGATTTCCCTGGATATCTTCGTCACCCAGAACAGCGCGATAGAGCCCGACACCGCCGCCCGGGTGTGCGAGAACCACGGATTTGTCTTCGAGCGCGAGAAACGCAAGAAGGGGGAGGGTGTGCACAAGGTGGAGGAGGTGGTCGCCGCGCCGCCGGTTCCGGAACCCGAGCCGGAAACCGAGAAACTCAAACTCCGCCCGCCCATCGTCACGATCATGGGCCATGTCGATCACGGCAAGACCAGCCTGCTCGATTACATCCGGAAGACGAAGGTGGTGGCCGGGGAGGCTGGCGGGATCACGCAGCACCTTGGGGCCTACGCGGTCGAGCACGAACTCGGTGGTGAAAAGCGGACGATTGTGTTTTTGGACACGCCCGGCCACGCGGCGTTCTCGGCGATGCGCGCGCGCGGCGCGAACCTCACGGACATCGTCGTCCTCGTGGTGGCCGCCGACGACGGCATGATGCCGACCACGCACGAGGCCCTGGCCCACGCGCGGGCGGCGGGCGTCAAGATCGTCGTGGCCATCAACAAGTGCGATGTGCCGCGCGCCGACGTCAACAGGGTCAAGCAGCAACTGCAGGCCAACGACCTCATGCCCGAGGACTGGGGCGGCCATACGAGTTGCGTCGAGATTTCCGCCCTCAAGGGGACGAACATCGATCAGTTGCTCGAAATCATCCTGCTGGAAGCCGAGCTGCTGGAACTCAAGGCCGATCCGAAGGCGCCGGTGCGCGCGATCGCGATCGAGTCGCGGGTGGAGGCCGGCAAGGGGCCGACGGCGACGGTGATCGCGAGCACGGGCACCATCAGGCCCGGCATGCCGTTCATCTGCGGGCAGCACTGGGGCAAGGTGCGCGGCCTGCTCAACGACCGCGGGGAAACGATCAAGGCGGCGCCGCCGTCGATCCCGTGCGAGGTCATCGGATTCTCCGGGCCGCCGGCGGTGGGGGACGAGGTGCTGGAAATGAAGTCGGAACGGGACGCGAAGCGCCTTTCCGAGGAGCGCTCCAACGCGCAGCGCCTGGAAAAGCTGGCGCATCCGCGCCGCAACCGGATGGAGGATCTTTTTGCGAGCATCGATACGACGGTCAAGGTGCTGCGGCTGATCCTCAAGGCGGATGCCGCCGGGTCGGTCGAAGCCATCATGGGCGCTCTCAAGGACATCCAGTCGGAGAAAGTGAGCCTGGACTTTGCGGCCGCCGGCGCGGGTCCTGTCACCGAGAACGACGTCCTGCTCGCCAGCGCCACCGACGCTGTCATCATCGGATTCAACACGAAGGTCGAGGCCAAGGGTGTGTTGGCCGCCAAACACGAGGACATCCAGATCAAGCTTTTCTCGGTGATTTACGAGCTGATCGACCAGGTTCGCGACGCGATGCTCGGCCTGCTCGACCCGCTGACGCGCGAGCGGATCACCGGCCATGCCCTGGTGAAGAAGGTCTTCAAGGTGCAGCGCGGGTATGCCGCCGGCTGCGGTGTGACCGACGGCCGCATCACCCGCTCCGCTCATGCCCGGGTGGTGCGTGGCGGCACTCCGGTCTTCGACGGCAAGATGTCCACGCTCCGGCGTTACACGGAAGAGGTGCAGGAAGTCCGCAATGGTCTGGAATGCGGCATCCGGCTTGGCGCGTTCGATGATTACGAGGAGGGCGACATCATCGAGTGCTACGAGTTGGAGAAACTCACGCAAACGCTGTAAGCCGCCGGGCGGGCGTCCGGCGGACGGCATGCCGCCCGGAGTGGCGCCGCCCGCCCGATCACATCCGTTTTCATGATTCTTCGTTTTTCATTTTTTTGAATTTCCGGGTCGCGAAACCTCGAAACCTCGATGTTTCCGGGGCTGCGGGCCGCCGATTCCCGAACCTTCCTCTTTTTCTTTTTATCACCGTGACCAACCGACCACGCCGCGTTGCCGAGCTGATGAAGCACGAACTTGCCGACATCCTGAGCCGGGATTTCGAGTTCGGTGACGCCCTCGTGACGATACACGAGGTCGATCTCACTCCCGACCTGAAGCAGGCGCACATTTACATCGGGATCATCGGCCGCGAAGACCAGCAGGCCGATGCCATGCGCAAGCTCCACAAGGCGGCCCACGCTGTTTCGCAGAAGCTGAGCCGGCGCGTCATCCTCAAGAACACGCCGATGCTCCATTTCAAGCACGACGATTCCGTCGAGCGCGGCGTCCGTGTGCTCGGCATCATCGAGGAGATCGACGAACAGGTCGAGCCCGAGGAGCCGCCCTACCCGGCTGCCCGCCAGCCGAAGCCGTCATGGCCGAAGCCGAAGTCCAGAAACGTGCGCCGCCTGGCGCCCGGCGCCGCGTTCAATGAGGACGAGGAGGAGCCCGACTGAGGCTGAGGCGGCGGTGATTTCGCCATGGCGCGCCGCCCCCCGGAGTGTCCGCCTGCCACGCACCGCGCTCCGTGATTCACCCCCTGATTTTTCCGATGTCACTTATTGCCAATCTCGACCTCGATGCCCTGGCCGCGCTGATCCGCCAGGGGCCTCGGCGATGCGTGGTCGCGTCGCACATCCGTCCGGATGGAGACGCCATCGGATCGGTTCTGGCGCTGGCGCTGGCGCTCGAACGGTTCGGGCACACGGTCACCGCGCTCAACGAGGACGGCGTGCCGGAAAGCCTGCGATTTCTGCCCGGCAGCGAGCGCGTGATCCGGCCGGCCGGTCCAGTCGATGCCGACATCGCGTTCGCGCTCGACAATGCCACGCAGCCGCGGCTGGGCGAGGGCGTCAACGCCGCCATCGCGGCCGTGCCGGTCCTCGTCAACGTCGACCACCACATCAGCAACAGCCGCTACGGCCAATGGCATTACATCGATGCCGCGGCGCCGGCGACCGGCCAGATCGTCGCCGATTGGCTGGAGGCGGCGGGTGTCGAGATCGATGCCGCCATCGCGGAAAACCTGTACACCGCCATTTCCACGGATACGGGGAGCTTCCAGTACTCGAACACCACGCCGGCGACACACCGATGGGCGGCGCGGCTCATCGAGACCGGTCTGGACGTCGGCGATCTGAACCGGAAGATTTACCAGAGCAGCCCGCTGCGGCGGCTCAAGCTGCTGGGCGAGCTTCTCCAGGTGCTCGACGTGTCACCCGACGGGCGCGTGGCGAGCTGGCATCTCACGGCGGACATGCTGGCGCGCGTGGGGGCCTGTCCCGAGGACAGCGAGAACATGATCGATCACATCCGCGACATCGACGGAGTGATCGTGGCGGCTTTTTTCGAGGAGCTGTCGGACGGCAAGGTGCGGCTCAGTTTGCGCAGCAAGGACGCGCGATTCGACGCCAGCGCCCTTTGCGCGCGCTTCGGCGGCGGCGGCCACAAGATGGCGGCCGGGGCGAGGCTGCGCGGGCCGATCGGGGAAGCGCGGTCGCAGGTTTTATCATCCATTCATGAGGCACTCAACGCAGCAATCCCAGCTTGACGGCGTCCTGCTCGTCGACAAAGAGCCCGGCATGACCAGCCACGACGTGGTGGCGGTCACGCGGCGCAGTTTGAACACGAAGAAGGTCGGCCATTGCGGCACGCTGGATCCGATGGCCACCGGCCTGCTCATCGTCGTGATCGGGAAGGCGACGAAGATCCAGGACCTGCTGATGGCGGAGGACAAGGAGTACGAGGGCACGATACGCCTCGGCATCACGACGCGCACGCAGGACAGGGAGGGCGAGGTGATCGAGGAGAAACCCGTTCCGCCGCTGACGCGGGAGCAGGTCGAGGAGGCGTTTGCCGCGTTCCACGGGGATTTTTACCAATTGCCGCCGATGGTGAGTGCGATCAAGAAGGACGGCGTGCCGTTGTACAAGCTCGCCCGGCAGGGAAAGGAGATCGAGCGCGAGCCGCGGCTGGTGCATGTCTTTCATCATGCGATCACGCGGTTCGAGCCGCCCGAGATCGATTTCCGGGTTTTGTGCAGCAAGGGGTTTTATGTGCGCACGTACGCGCATGACATCGGGCAGAAGCTCGGATGCGGGGCGCACCTGGCCGCGCTGCGGCGGACGCGGAGCGGGAAGTTCGACCTCGCGCGGGCGGTGAGCTTCCGGCAGCTCAAGGAAGGGCCGGCGGAAGATCTGCGCGCGGCCATGCTCAGCCTTCCCGATGTGTCACGTCTGCGCGGAGTGTGAACCGTGGTCGTGTTGCATTCCATCGGCGATCTCGCGCGCGTGCCCGGTCCGGTGCACCTGGCGATCGGCGTTTTCGACGGCGTGCATCTCGGCCACCAGGCGGTGATCCGAACCGCGCTGGATCAGCCGCGGGGCAGCGCGGTCCTCGTCACGTTCGATCCGCATCCGGCGCGCGTGCTCCGGCCGGAGCGCGCCCCGCGCCTGCTCACGTCCACGCGCCACAAGCTCGCCATCGTCGAACGCCTTGGCGTGCGGCATGCGCTGGTGCTCGCGTTCGACGACACCTTCGCCTCCACCGAGGCGGAGGACTTCGTCCGGCAGCTTCAATCCGCCTGCCGTCCGCTCGGGTCCATCGCCGTCGGTGAGGACTGGACATTCGGCCATCGCGCCCGCGGGTCGGTCGCGCTGTTGCGCTCGCTCGGCCTCGACGTGCACGCGGTCGGCGCGGTGCAAGTAGATGGCGCGGTGGCGCGCAGCACCGGCGTCCGCGAGGCGATCGAAACCGGCGACTTCGAACGGGCGGCGCGCCTGCTGGGACGCCCGGCGACCGTGCTCGGTACCGTGGTCGGCGGGCGGCAGCTCGGGCGCAAGATCGGATTTCGCACGGCCAACCTCGCGCTCGAAAACGAACAGCTCCCGCCTCACGGCGTCTACGCCGTGCGCGCCACGCTCGGCGCCCGATCGCTGGCCGGTGTCGCCAATCTCGGCGTGCGCCCGAGCATCGCCAGCGGCGAACCGGAATGCCGGCTCGAAGTGCATCTCTTCGATTTCGACCGCGACATCTATGGCCGCGACCTCGAAGTCGAATGGGTCGCCTTCCTGCGGCCCGAGCAGGCATTCCCGTCGATCGAAGCCCTCAGCGCACAGATCGCCCGCGACGCCGACGCCGCCCGGAAACAGGTGGGCTGAAACGCGAGCGAACCGCAGGTGGATTGACCGGGCGTTCCTCCCAATACGGTTCAATCAACCGCGAATGAACGCCAATGAACGCGAATGAAGAGAATCTGCCACCTGCTGCAATTGAGAACCTTACATCCATTGACGTCCATTCGTGTCCCAACTCCTGACTTCGGCCACGGCACCAT
>CAZYHO010000084.1:0-13132 GCA_964647495.1 uncultured Akkermansia sp.
CGAAGCGGCGCAGGACGTGCGTGTAGAACAGCATCTTGAGGAAGGTATTCACGTAACGGCGTTCGGTCTGATATTTCTGCGGCATCGCAATGCAGATGATTTTGCCACGGTCGATGTCCGAAAAATCAAAGGTGTTCTCCGTCGGGCAAAATACCTGGGCAATGTCCGGCGTGAGGAAGTATTGCAGGTAGTTCGCAATGGTCTCTTTGACGCCGCCGATCTGTTCGGGCGGCTGACTGAGGAAGCGGCTTGTGAAGTGCTCGCCCAACAAGCGGCGGCGTTCGGTCGGCTCCGCCGTGGCGAGGTCGTCCAGCGCCTCCTCCATATCCGATTGATTGAGCAAGAAATGATAGACATTCTCCAGCGTCACGTCCGCGCCGATCTCATAAAGGAGTTCCAACCCTGCGGCGATATGCGTGTGCGCCTGACTTTTGAAAAATCCTTTGTCGCCCTGTTGTCCCAAGCTGCTGGCGGTGTCCACCACGAACTTGGCATAGGTGCCGAAGGGAATGCTCCGGTCGGTCGTCAGGTTGAACGTATGCGTGGGCGTCCAGTCGGAATGTGTGCCGTCTGGCCTGACTTGCAGCAGGATCAGGTCGTTCTCGCGGTTGAAGTGCCGGGCCATTGCCGAGAGCGTTTCCCAATACAGCCCTTTATCGTCGATGCACAGGCCGCCCCAGCCGGGGCAGTTTTTGAAAACTTGATACAGCAAGGGCGTGATGCCCGAGCGTGTCTTGCCGGAGCCGGTATCGCCGGTAATCAGCCAGCCACGGCAGAAGTCTTCCATGCGCCACGTCATGCCATTGATCTTCGCCACGACGGGCGAGTGCCACACGGACGGACTGCCGGGCAGGACGATGAGGCACAGCATGAGGGCCGCGCTGACGCTGAGGGCGATGGCTGGCCACGGCTCGGGCAGACTGATAAATCCATACCAGCCTGCGGCGACGGCCAAGGCCGCGAGAAATGGGCGAAGGATTACCATACGAAGCGGCCAAGCAGCAGCCCGGCGGTGAAGGTGGCGAGAGCGGTCAAAATAAGGGACAGAACACCGGCGCGGCGTAGCTGGCGCTGCGTTTGCGCGGTCTGGCGCAGTTCGTGCATGAGTTCGGCGGTGTGCTTGACGAAGGTTTTGCTGCGGGCGTCCAGCAATTCCAGCGTCGAGCGGAACTCCTCGAAGCGAAGCGGAGGACTGTCCGGCGTGCGGGCACGGAGGGAGGCTACATACAAATCGAACAACTCTACACAGGCGATAGCCGGGTCATCGTCGCCAATGCCGTGCTTCTGCTGCCAGCGGGTGATGGCCGCCCGCAGGTCGGTATCTTTCGCCTCGTCACTCATGGGGCGTGATGGTTTGGGCGTCAGACAACAAAGCCCCGTGATGGGCGTCCACTTGGGCATAGAATGTCTTCTGCCAGTTCTTCAACCGCTGGCGGTCCACCACGTTGAATGACGAGTGCGCTTGCGCCTGGGTGGCGGTCAGATTGTGCTGGTTGAGCGCCGCCACCAGCCAGTCATACATGCGGGGCATGACTAGCTCCCCGGCGTTCAGTTCGTCCACCAGCCGTGCGCGCGTCCGGCTCTTTTCATAGAGGGAGAAGTGTTCGCTATGGGCCTGATTCTTGACGATGACGTAGCGGCAGCGGTCGGCCAGCGCATCGGCAATGAGCTTGATCTGAGTCACACTATCTGCCTCGTGGTTGACCGGCATGACGACCGTCAACCGCGCATCCATCCCGTCCAGCAACTCAAAGGCCGATACTTCGGCAAAGTAGTCCAGCACGAGATCGGTGGACGCCGCTCTGCCGTCCACAACGACAAGTGGAGTTTCGTCGAGCGTGGCGAACAAATGATCGAGCCCGCGCGGGTCATTCAAATCGGCAAAGGCTGCCTCGGGATGGTATCGCTTTAAGGTCGAGTTCTCATTGTCCGTGTCCACGCCGCGATGGTCGTGCTTCTGGTCTTTGAGATACTGGACGAAGTTCACGGCAAAGAAGCTCTTTCCGACGCCTCCCTTGCCGTTGAGGATGAGAACAAGTCGTTTCTTCATGGCCGTGCGGTGGTGGAGTGTTCGGCACTGTGTCAGATGTTTGAAGGATCAGCGATGCGCGGGCCTTTGCCGCGCGGTGGTGGTGGATTTTCCGCCTCCTTGGACGGTTTGGCCGGAGCCGGACTGTCCGGCTCGGCGGGAGCGGGCTGAGCGGGCGGTGTGGTTTCGTCCGGCTGGCCGGACGCGGCCCGGCTGACGGGGCGGCGCTTGTCCTTACGCGGTGGCGGTTCTTCGACGTATTCGCGGCAGAAGCGGGAAAGCGTATCGAGCGACACTTCGATGTCCACGTTGCGCAGAATCTGCGCGATGGTCCGGTAGGATGCGCCCTTGCGCCGCAGCGTTGCCAGACTTTCCCGGATGGGCATGAGCACCGTATGGCTTTGCGGCGGCGGTGCGGTGTAGGAGTCGGCGGCCGCCGCGATGAGCTTCTGACGCTCGTCAGTTGTCGGTTCGTTGTTCATGGCTTATGTAATCGTTGTTTGGTGCTTCAATTTGTTCGTGGCGTCAGCCAGGGGACAGGCTTCCTCTGTTGAAAAGCGATGCCCAGTATCATGGCATCGCGTCCGCTGATTCAGATTCCCGATTGGGAGCAACCCTCCACGAATGTGGGAATTGTTGCGGGATTCTTGCGGTGCGGAATCGCACCTTCCTGCATTTAACGGACGGCTGGACTTCCGTTGGATTTCGCGGAACTTGCCGCAGTGACGTTTGAATCCCTGAGTGCTTTGGCCGGAAGAAAGGTGGCTCCTGCGAGGTTTCTCCTGTTCGTGGCGTTTGTCTGCCTCGACCGCCAGCAACAACGGACATGAAATCATACCTTCAACATCCCATTCTTCTGTGGGCGCTGCTTCTTGCCGCAGCCTGCGGATCTCCGACCACGAGTGTTCCCGACTGGGAAAAAGATCCTCTATTGAGGTCAATCGACAAGTCGGCCCAAGGGATCATGGCCGAATACGAAGCGTGGTCGGAGGATTGGGTGAAGAGCGATAGAAAGCCGATCGAAAAAGATCAGGTCATCAACCGGATCACGGAAGAGTTCTTCATCGCTTTGATGAACACGCTGGCGGTCGCGCCAAACCCTGAACTGCTGATGCAGAGCGTGCGCTTTCTGGATACCAAGGTTCCACCCGAATTCGACGATACCTGGAGGTTCGTCTTTATCGAGTTCGCCAACGTGGCCAAGGGCGCAGATGGACGCCCTTTACACTCCGAACATCTCGAAAACTTGACGCGAAGAGCGATGAAATCGAAATGAGCGGAACCGTGAAGCAAGAGGGCTTTCTCCGGCAACCGGAGCAGGGTGACAGGCCGGATGCGTGTGCTTAATCAGCCCACTGCTTCAACTTTTGGAGAGGGCGGACCTTCACCGCGACGCTGGCGGGACGGGCTTTGAACATGACCTCCTCTTTCGTGAAGGGGTTGATGCCTTTGCGGGCTTTCACAGCGGGTTTCTTCACGGTGCTGATTTTCAGCAAACCCGGCAGCACAAATTCACCGACCGACTTCTTGTTGATGTGCAGTTGGATCACATCACCCAGGCTGTCCAGCACGCCGGAGACCTGCTTTTTGCTCAGGCCAGTGGTGCCTACGATGTGTTCAAGGATTTGGGTTTTGGTGAACTTGGACTCGACGGTTTTCTTTGCTGCCATCAAGCACAGAGCACTTGAGCACCCAAAATGTCAAGCTTCCCCATAAGGAAGTGCCCGGCCCTGTGGTGGTATTGCCCGGGCCGGGCGTTGCGGTCCTTTGGTGTCGGTGAATCTTCTTCAAGAAAGATTGAAACGCAACAGGAGCGGGACAGGCCGCTTGTGGCTGTGCGTGAAGACGAATCGCATTCCCATTCCTACCCGAATTCTGCGGCACAGGCAAGGGCGTGGTCACTGAGCATTGCTCCCGATCCGGGCCATGAATGGCGAATCCGTGCCGCATACTCGCGGCATGATGGCTCTCAAATATCACAATGACCCTGCCGCCGCACTGGCCTATGTCGGGAAACGCTTGTCCGGCAGGAATGACGGCAACGGCGTGACGGGAGAACCTGTCTGGTTCGGCGACGGTGCCGAACGGTTGGACCTGCGCGGAGCCGTGACGATGGAAACGGTGAAAGCGTTGTGCGAGAACCGGCATCCGGTGGAGGGATGGACGCTGAGCCCGCCGGAGTGGAAGGCGGCTGCCACGCCGCTGCTGACGGAACTCGTCGTCTCATCCGTCCGTCTGCCCGCCGTGGATCTGGATGAAGACCGCTGGTTCGCGGAGCGGCATCGGGAAGGCGTGGGAGTGATCGCGGACCTGCTGGAGGCATACGCGGGTGCGGACCTTGGTTTCTCGGGAGTCTTTCGAGTGACCGGCAACGTGGTCGGGCTGCGCTTTGACCGCTGCTGCGTCCGCATGGGCGCGGGGCGTCTCTCCACGCATTTCCTTCTGTTCAACCTCACCTTTGACAGGGCGGAGGATGGATGGAGCGGGTTGGACACTTCGGAAATGGAACTGGCCCTTTCCGACATGGCCGATGAATACGACTACGTGATGCGCCGCCACAGCGGCCTGTTGGCGGTGCTGCAAGCACTCGTCGCCGGTGGTGCCAGGGCATGTCTCGGATCGCAGCCGCACCCGTCTCCGTTTGGCCTCAACTGATCGCGGGCCATGCTCACCATCACGCCTCAAACCAACCTGCGCAACGCGCGGGAGTATTTCGAGAACCATCTGGCCGTGGGTGACTACTACAGCCAGTGGCAGGTGGTGCCCGGCGAGTGGATGGGCTCGGGCGCGGAGCGGCTGGGACTGGCCGGAATCGTGGGCAAGGAGGAGTTTGTTGCGCTCTGCGAGAACCGCAATCCCGTCACCGGCGACAAGCTGACTCCGTTGCACAAAACCACCCGGCAGGAAGTAGGGGCGGACGGCAAGGTGAAGGAAGCGGCAAACCGTCGCCTGTTTTACGATGTCACCATCTCGCCCCCGAAGTCCGTTTCCATCGCCGCGCTGGTGAAGGGTGACGAGCGGATCATTGAATCCCATGACCGCGCCGTGCGCGTAGCGATGCGTGAGATGGAACGCTTCGCCGCCACACGCGTGCGCCGGGGCGGTCGCAATGACGACCGGGATACCGGCGAACTCCTCACCGCCATTTTCCGGCACGACACTTCGCGGGCGGTCGATCCACAGTTGCACAGTCACTGCATTGTTTTCAACGCCACCTATGACGGCACAGAGGAGCGGTGGAAGGCATTGCAAGCGGAGGAAATGCACAAGGCGCGCAGATACGCGGAGAATGTCTATTACCACGAGCTTGCTCGTGACTTGAGGCGCTTCGGTTACGGGATCGTGAACAAGGCGCGGGGTGATTTTGAACTGGAGGGCGTGCCTGACTCCCTGATCTGGACTTTCTCGAAACGGGACCGGGAGATTGACGAACAAACCCGCGAGTTGCTGGCCCAAGCGCCGGAGTTGGCGGGTGCCAATGTCGCGGAAGTGCGGGCGCGCCTCGCTCGCAAGCTGCGGCCCCAAAAAGCCGAGACCCTGAGTCCCGCCGAACTGCAAGCCTCATGGCGGGAGCAAATGAGCGAAGAGGAAAAGCGGAGTTTGGAGGCGCTGGGAACGATGCGGGAGGTCGGGCCGGAAGCGGTCAAACAGGCTCCGGTCATCACGGAGAACGATGCTTTGCGCTGGGCGGAGGAGCATGTCTTTGACCGCCACACGACGGTCGTGGAGCGGCAGCTATGGGCCTATGCGCTGGAACGAGGCCGGGGCGAGTCCTTTACCCTGGAAGACCTGCATGCCGCCACCGCGCGCACGCCCTACATTCACGATCCGGCGAAGCCGGAAGAGTTCAGCATTCAGCCTGTGCTGGACCGGGAAAACGCCATCATTCATCTGGCTCAGCAAAGCGCCAATGATTGCGCCGCCTCGCTGGCACCGAACTGGCCGGGCGATGAACGTCTTGATGAGGCTCAAGCGAAAGCGGCCCGCCGCATCCTGAGCGTGCGGGATTCCATCGTCCTGTTTCGCGGGCGTGCGGGCACGGGCAAGAGCTTCACCTTGCGGGCGGTGTATGACACCTTGCAGGCGGAGGGCCACGCCGTGCAGGTGCTCGCCCCGCAGCGCCAGCAGGTGGAAGGCTTGACCTTGGACGGCATGGCCGGAGCGGAGACCTTGAGCATGTTCCTCACGCGCCGCCGCATGACTCCCGGCGCGGTCGTCATCGTGGATGAGGCCGGGCAGATTGGAGCCAAGGATATGCTTGCACTGCTGACCTTGGTGAAGGAGCGCGGCGGGCGTGTCATTCTTTCCGGCGACACCGGGCAGCATGGTCCCGTGCAGGCATCCGACGCTCTGCGGGCGATGGAAAAATACGGGCATCTCCACATGGCGGAGCTGGATGAAATCCGCCGCCAGGACCCGGCGCGGGGCCGCAACAAGGCGGAACGCGAATGGATCGCCACCTACAAGCAGGCCGTGCAGGACGCTTCCGAAGGCTCTGTTGCCCAATCCTTCGATCTTCTCGATGAAGCCGGGGCCGTGGTGGAATGCACCCTTGCGGACAAACAGCAGAAGCTGGCGGAACATTATCTGGAGCTGGTGCGGAAGAAGCGCAGCGCCTTGGTCGTGTCTCCGACCTGGGGGGAAATCCACCGGGTGAATGACGCCGTGCGGCAGAGTTTGCGGGCCGCCGGGTTGCTCGGCAAAAAAGAGTGGGACGTGTCCGCCTTTCAGGCGGATGACCTTACTGACGCTCAAAAGCGCGATGCCCGTTATTACGGCGACGGGCGCGTCATCGTCTTCAATCAGACCTGCAAGGGCATCCCCAAGGGTTCCGTTGGCAGCCTCCTGGCCATGACCGCTGAATCCATCGTGGTGGAAGCCGCCGGGCGCGTCCGTGAGGTTCCTTTCTCGCAAGCCGGGCATCTCACCGTCTGCAAGAAGCAGGACATGAAGCTGTCGAAAGGCGACCGCTTGCAACTGAAAGCCAATGCGCAAGTCGCACACGGCAAGCGATTCATCAACGGGGAACTCGTCACCGTGAAGCGGGTGGAGAAGAACGGCAGCATCCACCTCGATGACGACCGCGTGCTGCCGCCCGAGTATCGGGAGTTTGTGCGCGGCTACGCCGTCACGTCCTACGCCTCGCAAGGCAAGACCGTGGACCATGTGCTGTTTTCAGATTCCAGCATCAAGGCCGCCACCAATGCGGAACAATGGTATGTGACCATCTCACGCGGTCGGATGGGCGTGAGAATCTTCACCACCGACAAGGCGACCCTGCGTGAGAACGTCACCCGCTCGGGACAGGAAAAGCTGGCGGTGGAGGTTGCTGCCAAGCAGGTGCGCATGAGCAATCGCGTCCTGCCCTGCAATCACCCCGATGTCATCAAGCGGAACCAGAAAGGCCATGAGACGGCCAAAAAGTGGCGGCTGCGCCATCGTGAACTCCAAAACCAGAACCAACATCATGATCCGGTCAGAACAATCCAGACAGTCGAGTAAAGAGGGCGAATGCGAAACCTGCTGGACCCGTGAAGAAAGCCCGTGCGTCCGACTGGAGCTTGCCAACGGCTCCTGGCTCATCCTGCCCTACGGACAAATGCAAGCCGTGTGGTTTCATCCCGAGTCGCCAACCGAAACGCTGGAACTGCGGTTCCCTCCGTATCGGGCCAGAATTGCTGGTGGGAATCTGCAAAAGCTTGCCGCCGCCTTCCACAAGCAAGCCGTGGAATCCGTGCGGATCACCGCGAAAAGCGAGCGCCTCGGCCAAGGCGAAGGGCCAACGTGGATCACCACCATCGAGGTGGAGGAAGAGAAGCACGATGCGGGCGCGGATGAAACCGCGTCCGAATAGGAAGCTATCACCCCTGAGTATTTGGCCAATCTTCTGGAACTAAGGCTGGGGATCTCGTCTCCGTTTGAGTTTCGACTTGGGTAGCTTGTGACCTTCCGTGCCGCCGACTGAATCGAAGCTCAGGCTACAGCTTACCAGCCAGCATCCATGATGGATAAGGCTCGGCCTCCGCTATGGTGGAAATTACACGCCATTCCTGGCTGATTTAATGTCGAGAAGATTGATCTGGTTGATCTTGTCTTTGTGGATCACGATGGTCAGCTTGGCGGGATACTTGAATCGCATTTCGCTGATCCTGAACGTCCAGAGCATTATCTTCAGAAGATCCTCGTCGGAAATATTCTTGTGTCCTTTGATTCGCGTGATCCCCGAGCCAAAGATCGTGGTCGATACGCTTTGCTGGGCGTATACGTTGTTTACTTTGTCCCAGAAATTAATGAGAAACTCAAGGTACTCAGGCATCGTCAGTAGCGCCTTGTTGTTCTCGTCAAACTTGGAGAACGCCGTCAGAAGATAGTCTTTGTATAGGCAAATCGTGCCTATCTGATACCTTTTCTTTTTCCCCTGTTTTCTGGCCTCGTCCTTCTCCAGAATTTCGCTCTCATCAAAAGCGTATTCCTCAATATGGCGATCTAGTTCGGAGAGCGGAGCTCCGAGATGCTTCTGGATGAAAACGCCGTTGAGAGAAGTTTCGCTAATTATCTTGTTGTCTACCTGCGTGTCGAAATACTCATTGAAGGCGATTGCCTTCAATCCAGGCTGCTGGAAAATGTCGCCAGTCTTGATCGCAACATCGCTGCCTTCGACATGGATGTCGATGCTATTCAGGTTTTTCGACCAGAACCATATCGCCAAGTAGATGAGTGTCAGTAGCACAAGGAAACCCAAGCCGGCGTCCAGTTTCCATTCGGCAGGAATATCAATAAAGATAACCAAGAATGAAACTATGCCGCTAACGACAGCGCTGATCTCAAGAAAGTACTTGATGATTCGCCTGTCAAGAAAACTGACTTTAGCCATAAAAATACTTGGTGGTCCTTATCTAAGGTTAGGTGATTTACGGTTTGTAATAGTAAAAGTCAGCATTCCCTTTGCTGCCCATCATGAAGTCCGTATTCTTTAATGCCTGTTTTATAAGGTCTTTATTCATGGGCACGTGTAGCGTGGGCACTTTAGTCATCGAATCTCGGAACACGGGAAGATTTCCCCAAAGGTTCTTGATCGCCTGCTTCAATGATCCGTCGAACAGTAAACTTTCCTTAGTGGCATATTCAGGGTAGATTACAATGACGGGCAACCCCTGATCGTTGATCCCGTAGTCGATTTCTTCTCGAAGTGCGCGAGAACTTGTCGTAATCGAACTCAATATGAGAATGATGTTTTTCGAGTTCCGAAGACGCTCCCTGAGTCTCGGTTTCAGGGTATATTCCCAATCGCTGCCATCGCGGACGCTGTAAGTTTTGTCGTGTGAATCAACGAAGGGAAATGTCGCATCAGCGCCTTTCCACATTCGCAGGGTGTTGTAATACTGAAAATCCTTCGTCGCATTGGCACCCAGCGAACTGGGATGGAATGGCTCGGCAACGTAAAAGGCTGTGTAATTTCCGCTTCGATATGACATAGATCCTCGACCGGAGCTAATCATAGCTGTTCCTGCAAGTCAATCGGTTCAGCGCTGGCGGGTGTGGGCGGATAGATCACGGGCAGGCCCTCCGGCGTGGCGGCTTCCTCCCGGTCGAAGCGGGCGAACTCGCCGGAGACGCGCAGGATTTCGCCAAGCGATGGCTCCACCTCCGGGCCGAAGATCAGGCGGGCGTGGATCGCCGCGCCCACAGCTTCAGCCAGGTTGGTGTCCAATCCCGAACAGGCATCGCCCAGGTTCACGAGATGGCTGCACGAATAGAGGCTCCATAGGATGTGACGGACGCGCGTCCCTTGGCCGGTGCTCCAGTGGTGGGTCAGGGTTTCGGTGAGAAGCGGCGTCACCTCGACCAGCTTCCGTGCGGCTTCTTCGTGCCGCATGTTTTTGTGGGCACGGCCCGATGGTCCGGGGGAGGCTTCCGCCTCGGTGGTTCCAGCGTTTGGCAAGTTCATGGCGTATGCGATGGAGGGGCATGGAAACCCCGGACGCATTGGCGGCCACGAGATACAGGTTCCTTGCGGTGGGGCGAAGGCGGGCACAGCCAGTCGGTGCGCGGAAAACCTCGGTTGGAACCCGGAGTGGGGTTCAGGGATGGCGCTTCCACAATCGAGAGACGCGGGAAGTTAGGCGGCACGATACGGCGTGCACTGCCTCACGGCAAGCTGGCCGTCCCATCTTGCTCCCAATCGGGAGCAATCCGCTTCCTGGCGAAACCTAAACTCCCATACGCGCTTGCCGATGTCCGCTTTTGCGCCGGTTAGGCGCACCCCGGAATCGGGCGCGCGGGGAGGGCGTAAAATGGGGTTGTATTTGACCATTGTAAGCCAAGATACTCATTGCGAACCAAGGCGTTTTGTGGTAGTCTGTTCATACAAAACCACTTCCAATTATGAAACAATCCAACGCCCATTCCGCCGTCCCCACGGCATCCGCCGCGCCCCTCGTGCGCTGCGCGATTTACACCCGCGTTTCCACCGATGACCAGGCACGCGGGGAATACAACTCACTCGAAAGCCAGCGCGACATCTGCGAGCACGCCATTGCGGTTCACCTCCATGAAGGCTGGAAAACAACCCTGTATCTGGATGATCCCGGATACTCGGGAAAGAACCTCGAACGGCCCGGAATGCAGGCGCTCATTCAGGAAGTGAAGGCTGGGCAGGTGGACGTGGTGGTGGCCTACAAGCTGGACCGCATCACCCGCTACCTGCCGGACTTCTACGAGTTCTGGAAAGTCCTCAACCAGCACAAGGTGAACTTCGTTTCCGCCACGCAGAGCTTCGACACCGGCACGCCGATGGGAATGCTCATGCTCAATATGCTGCTTTCCTTCGGCCAGTTCGAGCGGGAGATGATCGCGGAGCGCGTCTCCCACAAGATCGCGGAACGCGCCAAGAAGGGCTTGTGGAATGGCGGCTGGGCACCCTTGGGCTACACCCACGATCCCGTCACCAAACAGATTCATCCCAATTCTGTGGAAGCTCCCATTGCCCGCCGGGTTTTCGAGTTGAGCAAGGAGCTGCGCAGCGCAGCGAAGGTGGCCGGCGCGTTGAACGCGGAAGGGCTGCGCACGCCTGAGCGGACCGTGCAGAGCCGCCGGGGTAATGAAATGGTCGTCGGGGGCAAGCGGTTCATCCCGAACAAAATCAAGGTCATCGTCACCAACCCTCTGTATAAGGGAATCGTTCACCACCACGGAGAGGACTATCCCGGCGAGCACGAGGCGCTGGTGAGTGAAAAGCTCTGGCAGGAAGCCAATGACGCGCTGAGCGGCAAAGGGAAGAAACGCAAGCAGGCGGTGCTGGACCGCAACACCCATCAGTCTCTGCTCAAGGGCATCATCCGGTGCGGGGAATGCGGCCACCGCCTCACGCCCAAGCCGGGCGGCAAGAAGGACCGGGAAGGCAATCCCTACCTCTATTACACCTGCAACAACGTCAGCAAGGACGGCAAGGCCGCGACATGCTCGCTTCGCAATGTTCCCGCACGGGCGATGGATGACTTCGTGATCCAGATTTTGGGCGAGATTGGCCGTCGGCTTGAAATCATCAAGGCGGCGGTCGCCACCTCCAACGAGGAAAAGAGCAAGTCCATCCGCCCGCTGAAAACGAAGCTCGCGCAGCTTCAGCGCCAGCACACCGACATGAGCGAGGAACTCCAGCGCTACCTCACGATGGTTCGCAAAACCGATTCCGCGCACTTCGGACGTGAAACCCTCGCGGCTGCGGAGGACTTGGCGAAGCAGAAGCACGAGCTGGAACGGGAAATCGAGAAGGTGAAGATCGACATCGCGTATCGCGAGCGGGCGGTGACGGACGAACACCTTGTGGCCAGGAACCTTCTGGACTTCGAGAAGACCATCGGCGGCATTCCCTTCGACGAACAATGCGATCTCCTGCGGCTCCTGCTGCGGCAGGTCCGAGTTAACCGGCTTGACTCGGAAAAGGAACCGATTCCGGGGAATCCGCATACCTGGAGCACCAAAATACGAACTCAGTGGTTCGCGGTGAACTTGGACCTTTACGCAAGTGACTTAGTTTCAAGGAGTTGCGGAAATCCTACCGGGAGTTCGCATTTGGCTCTTAATGGCGGACAGAGAGGGATTCGAACCCTCGTTACCTTTTGGGTAAACACGCTTTCCAAGCGTGCGCATTCGACCACTCTGCCATCTGTCCGTGGTCTCGGGGGAGGCTCATCTAAGCAGAGATTGGCGCTCCTGCAAGTGGCAAGCGCGATTCTTCTGCGGGTGCGGTCGGCGGCCTCATTATCCCATTACCACATCATCTACTTACTCAATTCCTCCCGGATGGTGTGCGGGTAATTGGTGGTGATGAAATCCACGCCGAGGGAGCGGAAGCGGCGCGCCTTGGCGGGATCGTCGATGGTCCACACGCTCGCGGCGTAGCCGTTTTTCTTGATCGCTTCGACAAACGCTTTGTCCACGTGGTCGTGGCCGGAGAAGCCGACGCCGGCGATGCCCAGGGTTTTCAGGGTGGCGAGCACACTGTCGAGGGAGGGTTTGAAGGCGCCTTTCTTCTCCGGGTCGTCCTTGAGACTGACGAGCCAATACGAGCGCGCTTCGGGCAGGGCTTGCTTGAGGGCGGCGAGCACGGGCTCTTTGAAGCAAATGACGGTGATCTTCTCCAGCGCCACCGGCGCGGCTTTGATCGCTTCCACCAACTTGGGCACGATCTCCGGGCCGCTTTTGACTTCGAGGAAGAATTCCTTGTCGGGCGGGATGGCGGCGAACACTTCCTGTAAGGTGGGTATTTTTTCGCCCTGGAATTTTTCGCCTTTCCACGCGCCGACATCCAGCCGGCGCAATTCCTCCAGCGTGCTTTCGTGGGGCTTCAGCGCGACGCCGCCGGCGGTGCGCTTGGTGTCGGCGTCGTGCAGCGCGATGATGTGGCCGTCCTTGGTCAGGTAAAAATCCCCTTCGATGCCGTCGGACGCCTGATCGAAGGCGAGGCGGAAGGCGGCGAGGGTGTTTTCCACCGCTGCCGACGATCATCGCCCACCGCGGCGCTTCCGGCGACGCGCCGGAAAACACCCTCGCCGCCTTCCGCCTCGCCTTCGATGCCGTCGGACGCCTGATCGAAGGCGAGGC
>CAZYHO010000085.1:0-12968 GCA_964647495.1 uncultured Akkermansia sp.
AGGAGCGCCGCAGACCACTGCGGCTCGTGCGTATCGGCATGGCGGCAAGGCTCTTTTGTCACGGCTGAAGGGTTCGGACAGTGTGTTCTTGATCGGCTCCGCGGCGGGGGCGACGGGCCGCAGGCGCCTGCGGGCGCTTCGACTGCGGCGCTCCGGTCCAGGCTGCGCCGACCACCTTCCGCCCGCCAGTTCTGCGGCAAATCAACACGCTCAAAATTGAACCCGCAGGATGAAAAGTATCCGTGTCCTTTTTCACCTTTTGTTCGTGTTCCTCCCTGTTTGCCAATGATCGGGGGCAGGCGACCTACCGCGTCGACAGCGCTTTCGCGCGCGCGAGCTTGTAGGATCTCCGGAACTGGGCGCCGAGGGTGCGGGCCAGCTTGACCTGTATGAGCTTGTCGTTCGAGGCGAGCAGCGAGGTGATGCCTTCGGGGTCGGCGGCGAGCTGGCCCATGGCGCCGAATTGCTCCATGGCGAGCGGCGGAAACCCGGTGGCGATCAGATCCTCCCACGTCTCGGTGAGTTCGGCGTGCGCGTCGATGCACATGACGCGCACGCCGAGGCGCAGCGCGTTGAACCGGTTCGCCGTCCACGCGGGAACATACGTGAATTCGGCCGCATGCTCGTACGGAAGGACATCCGGGTCGGCGAAATACTGCAGCCGCCCGGGCGTGTACATGTCGCGCCGGATCGGCAGCCGCCGGAGGCTCATCCGCCGCGGTCCGCCCGGCGTGCCCGGCCGATAGTCCCAGAGCGCCTGCCCTTCCGGCGAAAGCACAAATTCGAGAAACGCGTGCGCCACCGCCGGATTGGGCGCCCCGCGAAACATGGCGATGGCGTCGACCCCGACCGATGTGCCTCCGCGCGGCGTGACGAACTGGACGCGGGACGTGCCGTCCTCGCCGCGCAGCCGCTCGTTCCATGTCCGGCCGAAATAGTCGATGCACATCCCTGCCGCCGCGACGCCGTTGGCCACGTCCAGCGGCACCTTCGCCGAGGAGTCGGTGAAATACCGGGCGTTCGCCCCGATGCGCTGGATGAGCTGCAATCCTTCGATCCAGCCGTCCCGCAGCGCCGCCACTTCCGTCCCTTCGCGCATCCGGAGCGGCGTGCGCTCGATGCGCGGCTGCGCCTCGTCGAGCGATTTGCGCATTTGCTGCTGCACGATCATCTCGAACGCCTTGACGATCGATCCGCTTTTCGACGGATCGGCCACCGCGATCTGCCCGTAATAGCGCGGATCCGCCAGATCCTCCCACTGCTGCGGTGGCGGCAGCCCGAGCCGCGCCACCGTGTCCGCGTTGTACACGATGCCGAAACTCGAAAGGCAGCTCCCCACCCACGTCAGCCCGGGGTCGCGGTACGGTTCGCCGCCGACGCTCTCGGGGATGACCGCCTCGTCGAACCAGTCCGGCTGCTGCCGTTTCAGTGCGGCAAACCCGTACTGCCCGCTCGCATCCTCCGCCACCAGCGTGCCGTTGCGGCGCTGCCGCTCGAAATCGTACGTCCCCCCGCCGAAGAACAAATCCACGCCGATCCCGATGTCCGACGCCAGGAACACCGCGCGCGCCTGCTGGTCGGGAGTCGGCAGGGTCGCATCGTCCGGTTTGCGGTCGAGCTTCGGATCGGTGAACGCGCGCCCGAAGCTCGTCTGCCACGGCCGCACGGCGTTTTTTCGCCAGTGATGCTCGAAGGCGGCGTGGTACTCGGAACTGATGATCTTGACGATTTCGCTCGTGCCTCCGGGGCTCCGCCAGTCGATCCGCACGGTGCGCCCGGTGCGCTCCTTGTACCATTCCTGGAAGGCCTCGCCGAATTCGCGCCGGATCGTGTCGTTGTGCGGCGTGAAGATGGCCAGGCGGTCGTCCGTGCGCGAGAAAAACGACGGCCTGTCGTCGGATCGCAGTACAAATGGCAGCACCAGCGTGAAAGCGATCGCCCCGCCCAGACCGATGAACAGCCGCCGCTCGCTCGCGCTCGCCGGCCTCGGCAAACTCGTCAGCAGCGCCTCCAGCCTTTCTTTCCAGGCGGCGGGCAGCGCCGCGTCGATGCGCTCCAGCAGACCGGGCCGCGGCGCGCGATCGCCGCGAAGGGTCGCCGGCCTGTCCGGATCGGGTTCCTGTTCTGGATTGGGCGCGGGCATCGCTGCGGAGCGCTAAGTGGTGGCGCCGATGTCATCGGCGCCCGCCTTCAACATGACCACATCCTCGTCGTTGACCACCGCATTGTAAACGCGCTCCGCGGTGGGATGCAGCACGTGCGGATTCGCCTCCGACAGCCGGATCAGGCCGACGGCCGGGCTTTCCAGATCGTACTGCGCCGTCTCTCCCAGATAAATCGCCCGCAGGAACCGCCCGCTCACGCAGTTCTTGTACTCTGGATAAACCTCCAGCCGCCACGACTCCGGCCGGATCGACAGCACGACCTTGTCGCCTGGCTGCGGGTTCCACCCGTCGTCGGTGACCCGGCCCCAGAACAGGCCGGTTTTCGTGTGCACCGCCCAGAGATGGTTGCGGCTCGTCTCGCGGATGATTTCTCCGGGGATAAAATTCGTTTCCCCCATGAAACCGGCGACGAACGGCGTCTGCGGGTCGCGGTACATCTCGCGCGGCGTGCCGGCTTGCAGGATGCGCCCGCGATCCATCACCGCAAACCGGTCCGCCACCGACAACGCCTCCTTCTGGTCGTGCGTCACATACACCGCCGTCAGCCCGGCTGATTTCACCAGCCCGCGAATCTCCTCGCGCATCTCGACGCGCAGTTTCGTGTCGAGATTCGACAGCGGTTCGTCAAGCAGCAGGATGTCCGGCTCGACGACCAGGGCGCGGGCGAGCGCCACCCGTTGCTGCTGGCCGCCGGAGAGCTGCGTGACTTTGCGCGTGCCGAAATCCCCCAGCTTCACCATCTCGAGCGCCTTTCGCACGCGCTCCTCGATCTGCTCCACCGGCGCCTTCCGCTCTTCGAGGCCGAAGGCGATGTTGCGCTCCACGCTCAGGTGCGGCCACAGCGCGTAGCTCTGAAACACCATCGCCGTGTTCCGCAGATGCGGCGGCGTGCGCGTCACATCCCGCTCACCAAAAAATATCTGCCCGCGGTCCGGTGTGTAAAAACCCGCCAGATGCCGCAGCAGCGTCGTTTTCCCGCAGCCGCTCGGCCCGAGCAGGAAAAAAAGCTCCCCGGGTTCGATGCGCAGCGATACATCGTGCAGCGCCGAAACGCTGCCGAACGACTTCGCCACCTCCTGCAGAGTGATCGGAACCTGACTCATGCGCTGCCTGAATCCGCAAGCCGATTGACTACGGGCACGCCCGGTATTTGGCAAGGGGTCAGTTCGATCGCCATCGCCGCCATCGCGCCTCCACCTTCAATCCTCCTCGTCGCAGCCAAGCGAAACGAGAATCTCGCGCGGTTTTGCGCCTTCGCCGGGCCCGATGATGCCGCGCACTTCCAGGATGTCCATCATGCGCGCGGCGCGGGTGTAGCCAAGCCGCAGCCGGCGTTGCAGCAGCGAGGTCGAGGCCCGGTTCTCTTGCGAAATGACCTCCAGGCATTTTTCATAACACTCCTCGTCCTCGGTCGTGATCTCCTCGTCGTCGCCCAACCCGCCGCCCGCGCCGTCCAGGCTGGCCTTGATGTCGGGCACGTAACGCGGGCTGGCCTGGCCTTTGCAGAAATCGACGATGCGCGTGACCTCGTCGTCCGTCACGAAGGCGCCCTGAGCGCGGATGAGCTTCGCGCTGCCGGGCGGCAGGTACAGCATGTCCCCTTTGCCGACGAGTTTCTCGGCGCCCTTGGCATCGAGGATGACGCGCGAGTCGAGGGCGTTGGAGACCTGGAAGGCGATTTTGCACGGGATGTTCGCCTTGATGACGCCGGTGATCACGTCGGCGCGCGGCGTTTGCGTTGCGAGGATCAGGTGGATGCCGGCGGCGCGCGCCTTCTGGGCGATCCGGCAGATGGCGACCTCGATTTCCGCGGGCGCGGTCTGCATGAGGTCGGCCAGCTCGTCGATGATCACGACGATGTACGGGTAGCGGTCGGGAACCTTCGGCCCCAGATCTTCCTCGGCGTAAAAGTCGTCTTCGCGGGACCACACGGTCTCCGCCTCGTCGGCGGGTTCCACGGCGGAGCCGGCGGCCGCCAGTTCGATGGCAGCCTGGCCCGCGCGCTCGTCGTCGCTGCTCGCGCGCACGGCGTGGGCATGGAAAGCGGATTGCTCGATCTCGCGGATGGGCGGCTGGTCGAGGAAGGCGGCGCCCGGATTGTCGACGTCGCGCAGTGAATCCTCGGAGATCTCGGGCGCCGGCACGAGGACTGGAGCGTCGATTTCACCGCCGGAGCGGCCGGCCGGCGCGTCGTCGAATGAACTGCCGAGCACGACCCGGGTTTCCTGGGGCGGACGCGCCATGGCGCTGGCGGCCTTGGCGGTGCTGGCGGTGCTGGCGGCGCTGGCGGCGCTCGTGGAGCGCACCGCAGGCGCGCCGCGCTCGCTCCGGGCCGGGGCGCCGGGCGGCAGTTCGCGTTTGTTGAAGGCGTCGAAGTTGCGCATGCCCAGGTCGGCGAAGACACGGTAGCGGGCCTCCATTTCGTTGACCACCCAGTTCAGCGCGGTCAGTGTCTTCTTGGGATCGGTGACGACCGGAATGACCAGGTGCGGCAGGTCGTTGTATTGCTGCATTTCAACCACCTTGGGGTCGATCATGATGAAGCGGACCTGTTCCGGCGTGAACTGGAAGAGCAGCGAGCTGATGATCGAGTTGATGCAGACCGATTTCCCGGATCCCGTGGCGCCGGCGACCAGCAGGTGCGGCATCGAGGCGAGGTCGCCCACGATCGTGTGCCCGTACACGTCTTTGCCCAGCGCGAGCGGGAGCTTCGCCTTGCCGTTGGAAAAGGCGGGATCTTCAAGCAGCTCGCGCATCGGGACCGGCACCTTGTCCTTGTTGGCGATTTCGATGCCGACCGTGTCCTTTCCGGGGATGGGAGCGAGGATGTTGATGCGCTCGGCCTTCGTGGTGCGCGCGATGTCGTCCTCGAGCGCGGCGATGCGGTTGACCCTGAGCCCTTCCTCCGGGTAAATCTCGTAGCGTGTGATGGTCGGCCCGCGCGTGATGTCGCCGGGCGCCACTTTGATGCCGAATGTGTCGAGCGTCCGGATGATGGTCTGCTGCGTCGCGATCAACACGCTTTTGTCGGCCGGCTTGTGCGCGCTCGCATCCTCGCTGGCCAGCAGGTCGAGATCGGGAAGCTCGTAGTGGACGAATTCGGCGCTGGACGAGGCGTGGCTGCCCAGACTGGCGCCGGCGGATGTGGCGGCTGCCTTTTGCTCGCGCGCCTTGCGGCGGATCTCGGCGAGCGACGGACGGTTGGCCGCCGCGGCCGTGCGCTCCGAGGAGTCGATGATCTTCGGCTCGGGCTTCGCAGGCAGCCCGAGATCGAGCTGCACCGCCACTTCACCGTCCGGAGCCGCGGCCCCGGACGCCTTCGTCCGCCGCCCGTTTCGAGCGGCGCGCTCTTCACCCGGCGCATCCTCCAGGCCAAGGCTCGCTGACACTTCAGCGCCAGGAATCAGGAACTCGTCATCGGCCCCGGCCAGCCGGCGGCGCGGCGCCTCCGAGGCATCCCCATCCTCCAATGGCATTTTTCGGGCCTTGCGGCCGCCACGGCGCCCCGCTCCCAGGCCTTCCAGCATTTCCGCCGGCGGTCCGGCGGCAAATGGCCCCGCCAGCTCGCGCTCGCGCTCCCGCGCCTCACGGCTCTCGCGCCACCGCCCCATCAGCTCGTCCCAGCCGTCGCGGCACATCCCCGCAAACTGCATCGGGTGCAGCCCGGTCACCATCACCAAACCCGCCAGATATGCCGTCCCCAAAAACAAAAACGCCCCCACCCGCCCGATGCTCGCCGCCAGCAACCGCTCGCCCAGCACCCACCCCAGGCCGCCCCCCGCGTTCGCCTGCAATATCTTGTTCTCGAACGCCCAGTCCCGCATCCACGTCCCCTGCACGCTCAGCAGCGCCGGACCCGCCACCATCATCAACCCAAGCCCCGCCATCGCCCGCCACGTCAGCCGCAGTCGCGATACCAGCATCGACACCCCGAACCACACCATCGCCGTCGGCAGCAGATACGCCGCCGCCCCGAACAACAACAGATGGCATCCCGCCAAATACGCCCCCACCGGCCCGATCACGTTGTTCGCCGGTTCGTTCGGACGATCCGTCGTCGCCAGCGACCCGCACAGCGGCCAGTCGTTGTGAATGTCCCTCGGATCATGCGACACCAGCGACAAATACCCCGCCATCCCCAGCACCAGCAGCGCCAACGCCCCCACCGTCCCCCACGGCGTCTCAAAATGAGCAGGCGGTTCGTCTTGCTGGCGGCGGGGTGATCGGCGTTCCATGGGCGCGGCGGAAATTCAACGCTGTCAAAAAAACTCTCACAGCACGCCTCCCCCAAACCACCCGGGCCAGGACCGAAAGCGCTCGGAAATTCTAGACTTTTCCCACGCCCCAGGCAATGAATTGTTTTGAAATTCCTGGTTTTTTAGTCTTCTTGACAAATCACACTTCCAAACCTCCTCGCCCCCGCCCCGGCGCTGTTCGCCTGAACGCCGCATAGAGGGACAGTCAAACTGTGGAAACCGGCTCCGCACGTAGAGGGACAGGTTCATTATAAAGGGACAGGCAAATTCCGGAGTTCCGAAACTTAATTTCCCTTGAAATTACGGAAGTCTTTGCTATTCTCGCCGAGTGCGCAAAAACCCGGTCTTTAGTGAATTATTGACGATTCTGGTGATCTGGCTGTGGTGGGGCGCGGCGGTTCCGGTGGCGGCGCAATCGGCGTCGAAGCCGGCGAGCGGGAAACCTGCTGCGGCGAAACCGGGGTCGAAAACGGCAAAACCCGCCGCGAAGGCGCCCGCCAAAGGGGCGTCGGCGGTGAAACCGGCATCGACCACCGCCAAGGCGACGCCACCGAAAGCCGCGACGCCCGCCTCCAAAGCGCCCGCCTCCAAAGCGCCCGCCTCCAAAGCGCCCGCCAGCAAGACGGCGAGCAAACCGGCGGCCAAACCGGCGGCCAAACCGGCGGCCAAACCGGCGGCCAAACCAGCGGCCAAACCAGCGGCCGTGAAGTCGACTGCCGCGAAACCCCCGGCCAAGCCGGTCGCCAGCCAGGCATCGAGCGCCACGAAGCAGAAGGCGGCCCCGGCCACCGGCGCCAGGAGCGCGGGCGGCTCCGGTCCGGCCGCTCGCGGATCCGGCCGCACGCCGGCTCCGCCAGCCAAACTGGATCGTACGACCACGGTTCAGGGAAGCTCGGCTGCCGCGGTGCGACCCGCCACCAGTGCGGGCAACTCGCGGGCGCGCACCGCCGGCACGGCGATCCCCGCCGCGGACTCCGCGGCGCCACGCAGCGCCGTCAGAATCCCTTTCGGCCCTCACGATCCGGAAACCGAGGACACCGACACCCCGCCCGCCACAGCCGATGATCTGATCGCCACCGGGATTTCCATATCGCCGGACCCCGAGGTATCGCCGCCCGCCGACCCCGCCTTCGCGGCCGCCCTGGAGCGCGTGGCCCAAGCCGACGTCCCCATGCTCATGGTGCTGGGCCTCGCCGGCGGCGCCGCCGCGGCCACCGGCAATGCCGAACCAGTGCCCACCCTCCCTCAACCGGAAGTTGCTTCTGATCCGTCAGACCTGTCAGATCCGTCAGACCTGTCAGATCCGTCAGACCTGTCAGATCCGTCAGACCTGTCAGACCTGTCGGACCTTGCCGGGCTTGCGGCCTCGTTGCCGGAGGTTCCGGCGGTTCTCCAGAGGGCTGCTGCACCGGCGGTGGCGCCGGTTGCGGCCAAGGCGGATGTTTCCGCGCCATCCAGAACTGCGCTGCCTTCCCGACCCGCCGCCGACCCCCGCATCGTGAGCACGGCTCTCATCCAGCCGCTGCCGGATTCGGACGACGAGCGCGGCGCCGTTGCCCAGACTTCTCTCGATCTTCCTCCCCGACCCACCGCCCGGACGGCTGCCGCGCCTCCATTCCCCGATCCCCTGCCGGAAATCGACCAGCCTTCCTCACCGCAGCGGCTTGACCTTCCTCCGGCGCCGGACGAACTCGCGCCCCAAAAACCCGACCGCAGCGGCGCCGCCTTCGAGGTCCCCGCCGCCGCCGGCGACCTCCTCATCGCCGCCAACTCCCAGACCGATTTCCAGGTCGACCACCGCCGCATCGTCTTCAATGGCAGCGTCATCATGAAAAACGAGCGCTTCTACCTCACCTCCGACACCCTCGTCGCCTACATGAAACCAGACCAGTCGGGCCTCGAATTCGCCGAAGCCCAGGGCAACGTCGTCGTCCGCATGGTCAAAGACGGCCGCGAAACCGGCTCCTCCGGCCTCGCGAAAACCGCCGTCTTCCACCCCCACACCGGCGAAATCGTCCTCAAGGGGTGGCCGCAGCTCCGCATCGGCAACAAAGCCCACCTCGCCTCCTCCGCCACCACCGAAATGTCCCTCTTCACCGACGGCCGGATGAAGACCTCCGGCCGCAACCAGACCATGATCGTTCCTTGATCTCAGAATTCTCTTTGACAAGCCAAAGCACACTCATACTCTGCCCCACGCTTCTCGGCGGACTCAGTTGAGTCACCCAGCAGACCATTCCTTTTTGGCAGCAAACGGGGGGTCGGATGGGTGGCTTTTGCGTCTTGTAAAGAAGCACGCCTCGGAGAGAATTCTTTCACCAGTGGGAGAACCATCACCGGACGACACAAGAAAGCGGACCGTGGTCGTGTAGCTCAGTTGGTAGAGCACGTCCTTGGTAAGGACGAGGTCACCGGTTCAATCCCGGTCACGACCTCCACGGTTTCCCCAGAACCCGCGGAGGCCTCCGTTTTCCTGATCGGATCAACCCAACCCAACTCACTGGCTTACCACCCCATCCAAACACCATGGCTAAAGACACCTTCGCCCGGACCAAGCCGCACGTGAACGTCGGGACCATCGGTCACGTCGATCACGGCAAAACCACGCTCACCGCGGCCATCACCAGCACCCTCGCCGAAAAAGGCATGGCCCAGGCGAAAAAATACGATGAAATCGACGCCGCACCGGAAGAAAAAGCCCGCGGCATCACCATCAACACCGCCCACGTCGAGTACGAAACCGACAACCGCCACTACGCCCACGTCGACTGTCCCGGCCACGCCGACTACGTCAAAAACATGATCACCGGCGCCGCCCAGATGGACGGCGCCATCCTCGTCGTCTCCGCCGCAGACGGTCCCATGCCCCAGACCCGCGAGCACATCCTGCTCGCCCGTCAGGTCGGCGTGCCCGCCCTCGTCGTCTTCATGAACAAGACCGACATGGTCGATGACGCCGAACTGCTCGACCTCGTCGAAATGGAAGTGCGCGACCTGCTCTCCAGCTACGAGTTCCCCGGCGACGAAATCCCCATCGTCCGCGGATCCGCCCTCAAGGCGCTCGAAGGCGACGACAGTTACAAGACGAAAATCATCGACCTCATGAAGGCCGTGGACGAGTACATCCCGCTGCCCGAACGCCCGGTCGACCAGCCCTTTCTCATGCCGATCGAGGACGTGTTCAACATCCAGGGCCGCGGCACCGTCGTGACCGGCCGTGTCGAGCGCGGCATCCTCAAGCGCATGGAGGAAGTCGAGATCATCGGATTCCGTGACACGCAGAAGACGACCGTGACCGACATCGAAATGTTCCGCAAGCTGCTCGACGAGGCGCGCGCGGGCGACAACGTCGGCCTGCTCATGCGCGGCATCGGCAAGGACGATGTCGAGCGCGGCCAGGTGCTCGCCAAACCCGGCTCCGTCAAGGCACACAAGAAGTTCAAGGCGGAAATCTACGTCCTCTCCAAGGACGAAGGCGGCCGCCACACCCCGTTCTTCAACAAGTACCGCCCGCAGTTCTACTTCCGCACCACCGACGTCACGGGTGAAATCACCCTGCCCGAAGGCGTGGAAATGGTCATGCCCGGGGACAACATCAACCTGACCGTCGAACTCATCACCCCGGTCGCCATGGAAAAGACCATGCGCTTCGCCATCCGCGAAGGCGGTCGCACCGTCGGCGCCGGCCGCGTCAGCGAGGTCCTCGAGTAAACCGCGGCTCCCGCGGTCTCGTGTCCCGCTCCGGGAGCCGGGTTCCCTGACCCGGCTCCTTTCGTTTTCGTTTGCGCGCCGAGTTCCCTCTTGACGACGCGGAGGCAAAGCCGGAGGATGCCGGTTCTCCTTTGCGCCTATCACACATACGCCAGTAGCTCAATTGGTAGAGTAGTGGTCTCCAAAACCATTGGTTGGGGGTTCGAGTCCCTCCTGGCGTGCCAGATTTTTCCTCCCGCCTCTCCCCTCCCCTTCTCTCCCGCACTCATCCCCCGCCGCCCCTCCCACAGCCATTATCCATGACCAAAGTCACCAAGTTTTTCCGAGAAGTCACCGACGAACTCCGGCGCGCCTCCTGGCCCTGGGATCAGAAGGAGCGCGGCCTCAAGAAATACCGCGAACTCATCGATTCTACGGTCGTCGTTTTCATCGCCACCCTCCTCCTCGCCGCCTGGATCTCGCTCTGGGACACCATCCTCGTCTACTTCATGCGCGCCCTGAACTGGCTCGTCTGAGCCCGGCCCTCCCCGCCGCACCCGACCGCACCCCGACCGCGATTTTCCCCTTTCCCTTCCCCGGAATCCGTCCTCATTTCCCGCCAGCCACCCCATGCCCGTTCCAGCGCCCCGCGACCAATGGTATGTCGTCCATGTCCTTTCCGGCCAGGAGGCCAAAGTCCGTGACAACATGCAGAAACGCATCGCCTCCGAGGAAATGGGCGATCTCGTCTACGAAGTCCTCGTCCCCACCGAGCGCGTCTCCGAGGTCAAGAAAGGCAAAAAAACCGAGTCCAAACGCAAATTTTACCCGGGCTACATCATCGCGAACATGTGGCTGCTCGACGATCACGGCAAGCTGGTCGACCGCACCTGGTATTTCGTGAAGGACACCGTCGGCGTGATCAACTTCGCCGGCACCAAGCACAGTCCGCCCGTCCCCATGCGGCCCAAGGAGGTCGAGCAGGTTCTCGCCCAAATCCGCGAGCGCGAGGACGCCGTCAAACCCAAGATCCAGTTCGAAGTCGGGGACAGCGTCAAGGTCGCCGACGGCCCGTTCGAAAGCCAGCTCGGCATCGTCGAGGAAATCGACCCCGAACGCGGCAAACTCCGCGTCTCCGTCAGCATCTTCGGCCGCTCCACCCCCGTCGAACTCGAATACTGGCAGGTCGAACGAGGTTAGGCTTCGTCATTCTGACCTACGGATACCGCCACACCCAGTCGCCCACCGGTTCGCCCCACACCTTCGGCTTCCCTCCTCCCTCCGCCATTTCCACTCCTCCGTCGTCGATACCATCCGAGCCGATCGACCACAGCATGTACCTTTCGTTGCCTGGATCGCGCGCATACCGGAGCGGTTTTCCATCCAGATCCAGCGGCAGCGCCGGCAGGAACGCGGGCACCAGATCGGGCAGCGAGTCGGGATACGCCTGGTGATCGGCAAAGTACGCTTCCAGCGCGCACGCCGCTTCCGCCATCCGCGTGACCGCGTGCGACGAAGCGATATGACGAATCGGATTGCGGGAGTCTCGCAAGAAACCTGCCGCGGCCATCCAGTGAAAGGGGAAGGTTCTGGCCTTGGAGATTTCCGCCGCAGTCTGTTCTTTCAAGTCGAAACGGCCGCTGATGGATGAGTCCTGGATGAGGCTGAGAAGTTCAAGCGCCGCCGCGAGGAACGCCGCGTGGTTGGCCTCAAACCATCCGTGAGGCATCACCCCGATGAGCATTTCCTGCCACTGCTCGAAGTCACTAAAAGGATCCCCGTGGGCAAGCAGACTGAATTTCCGGACCCGATCGATCTCCGTGGCTTCATGAACCGCCTGAAGAATCCTCATCTCCTGTTGAATGGCCGCCGGCAGCGCGTCCAGACCCGGAGTGCCGCGCATCAACGTCGCCAGTTCCCGATACGTCTCTCCCGTCAGCCTGCGGTTGGCCGCCGCGGACCAGATGGCGGCGTGGCACAGTCCTCTCACCGCCGCTCCGGCACGCGCTCCCCAGAGAGAAGCCTCGGATTCCATGGCCTCCGCAAGCCGCAGGATGAGGCGACACGAATCGACAAAAGCCCGGTCCTCCCCACGCGCCTCTGCCAGCGCCGCACGCAATCGATATGCGTGCCCCGGATAGTGACTGTATCCCACGGCCCATGAAGGCCGCAAGGACACGGGATCGATCGCCATTGACTCCTGGTACGTGGGGATCATGACGGCTTTCGGCCGGTCGATGACGGCCATAAGTTCGGCGGTCACAGGGGCCATCTCCCGATCCACGAACTCCCACAGCGCGCTTACCGGATCGGTTTCGCCTTCACGAAGCTGTTCTGACCACGAACGAGTACGAGCACGAGCACGCCTGGAAGTACGGATCGCCTCGTGAAAAGCCATCCAGTCCGTCTCCTGCGGAGAATTCGCCCACTGCAAAGAAGGGCCGCCATCAAACCTCGCGATTTCCACCGCCTCCGCCACGCGTTTCACCAAATCGACCAGCGGATCGTCATGCCTTCCCTCCCCGATCGCGCGCAGCAGTGGCGTCGCGCAGAAATTCTCGTCATCCGGCGGACGGGCCGGCGGCAGACGGCGCAGGTCGAGTTCGATGCCCGCCGCGGCCACCCGGGCCTTGGCGCGCTTGAGCTGCCGCGCCCCGAGCCAGTTTTCCATCACAAACAGCCCGCCCACAAGGAGCGGTATCAACGTCAAGCACATGACCCAGCACCCCGGCCGGAACAGCAACGAGGGACGTTGAGTGTGAGGTTTACCCACTGACATGGACCGCAACATACACGACATTGCGGCCGGCACGATCACCAATCTGGAGTACCGGCTTCAGCCGGGCGCGAAGCTTGG
>CAZYHO010000086.1:0-12930 GCA_964647495.1 uncultured Akkermansia sp.
GGCAAGCTCATCACCTTGGGCAACTTTTACGATGTGTTCAAAGACATCCTCAACACGAAGCAGCTCGAGGGGTTGCGCCTGCTCGTCACGCCCTTCCCGCAGGCGCAGTTCAACGCCACCCACGACCGGCGCGCGCTGCTTGCGCACCAGGGCGTGTCCTGCTTCGACTGCCATTCGAACGGCCACACCAACGGCGCCACGCACACCGTCGGCGACATCCGCCCGAACGAGCACCGCCACCGCATCGGCACGCCGACGCTGCGCGGCATGAACATCACCAACACCTTCGGCTCGCAACGCGCCATGAAAACGCTGGAGGACTTCACCGAGTTCGAGCAGCGCGCCGCCTACTTTGACGGAGAGCCCGATCAAGCCGCGCGCAAAGGCGTGAACGTCCTTGAGCGCGGCAGCCAGGTTCACGCCATGGCCGAATTCCAAAACATCCTCGGCTTCCCGCCCGCGCCGAAACTCACGCCAACCGGCAAGCTCGATCCCGCCCTGGCCACCGAGTCCGAGCTGCGCGGCGAGGCGCTCTTCCACAGCAAGGCCCAGTGCAGCATCTGCCACACCGGCCCTTACTTCAGCGACGGCCTGATGCACGACCTCAAGGCCGAGCGTTTCTTCGAGGAAAAAATGATCAACGGCCGCAAAGCCAGCGCCGACGGCCCCATCAAGACATTCCCGCTGCGCGGCATCAAGGACTCGCCGCCCTACCTGCATGACGACCGCCTCATGACGCTGGAGGACACCGTCGAGTTCTTCAACCTCGTGCTCGGCGTCAAGCTGACCGCGGAGGAGAAGTCAGACCTGACGGCTTTCCTGCGGACGCTTTGATAAGGCAGCGACGCGTCCCCGCCAATGCGATGGCAGGGACGTGTATGGCCGCTGCCGGCCATCATGGTGGCGCTTCAGTCTGGCGGTGCATGAGAGGGGATCTGTCGCGCGCGGCGCGATCGTGCCGGTGGTTTATCCATGACCTGAATGTGGCCCGCGAGCAGTTGGAGCAGAGGGAGGGGACAACCCGCAACCGGCAACCGGCAACCGGCAATTGCTGCGGCGTGCGTCTGCGGCTGGCGCGGGCCGCGCCACAGCAAGCTGTGCCGGCGCGCCCTCGACGCGTCGGGACCGATTCTCAAGGGCGGAGCGCCCTGGCATGACTGAAACCCAAAAAACGAAATGCCAGGCGCGGGACCTTTGCCAGTCCGTTCAACATCAAATCAGGTCCTCGATTTCAGCTCCTTCAGCGAGCTTTTTTCGTAAGCATGCATGGGAACGGCGACCCCGATGGCAATTGCCATCATGATAAACATGGTGATGGAGGCATTCTGAAAGGTATCAGCCAGTATCGCAGTGAGATCAGAAGTTTCCTTCCGGGAAAGTTTCATGATGCCAAGCATGGTTTTATATGCAAAAACACCCGGAACCAGGGGAATAACTGACGGAACAGAGAAAATGACCGGTGGCACATGGATGCTGCGGGCCACAGGGATGCTTGCCAGACCCACGGCCACAGAGGCCAGGAGGGATGCGCTGACAATGCCTGAGCCGGCGCCTGACAGCATCAATCCGAATTTTACAAGCCCGGCCAGGAAACCTCCCGCAAAAATGCGGATCAAAGCGCGTTTGGGTGAATTGAACAAAATGCCGAAACCAAGCGCCGCCACGCCGCACCAGCATGCTTTGGAGAATATGGCCAGGAATAAATCAGTCATATCCGAAAACAAATAAAGTGGTGGCGAGGCCAAAGGCTATGGCCATTGCGTGAATCAGCGCGCCGACTCCGCGGGCAATGCCGTTGGTGGTATAACCCTCTATCAGGTCGGTGACCGAGTTGATTAATGGCACACCCGGAATCAAAAACAATACACAGGTCGAAAAAGCGTGTTCCAGTTTTATGCCGGGCAACATCAATTGAAGAATTCCGATGCAAAAGCCTGCCGCCAGGGCGCTGGCATATGTAATGATATAGGGATTGAACTCTCTTTTCACCATTTCCTGCTTGCAAAAAAGCCCTGCGAATGTGGCCAAAAAGCCAAAAAACATTTCAGAGAAACTTCCGCCAAACGTATAACAAAAAGCCGCCCCGGCCAGGCTTACCGTCAGCAGAATCAGCCACCTGCTATAGTGGGACTGGGCCTGCATTTCCCTCAACAAAATCCTTGCGTCATCAGGCCCGGTTTTGTTTTCAGATACCTCGCGACTCAGCAGGCATATCCCCGACAACACTTTAAAGTTAACACCCTGGGCGGTGATGCTGCCCGTGCCATGGTACAATACGTTCCCTTCCAGGTCGTTCAGGTTTACTGAAATGGACAGCGGGTTTATCTCAAGATGGGAAATGGCATCTCCCTTGGGAGCAAGCCGTTCAAGGTTCGTCTTTATCCTGTCGCTGCTGGCGCCGGATTTGAGCAAGGCCAATCCGGTTTCAAGCATTAAAGCGCCGGTTATCCGGGTATCATTTGCTTGGTTTGTTTCCATTTTTCCGGAACCGGCAGGAATTTGCTTCGGAGTGTTGGCTGGCAGTTCATGGGCGCGTGTCACGCGCGGGTGAGAGGGCTGGGCGAAGACCACGCGGTGAATAAGGAGGAGCGGCCGATTTCGTCAATGTTTTTTTCCGAGTTTTCTGGACATATATACAGGCGCCTGGATCAAGAAGGCAGACACCTGGTCTTGAATCCGCGCCGGCTGCCCATCCGGTGTGGACGGCGGCGCAAGAGTCACGGGACGTGAGCGATATGAGAATAGATGTTCAGATGCCCTCCGGCCCGGGACTGCTCGCAATACGGCCGAGGTGGCCCGGATCTGGAGGATGAGCAGAAGAGCCTGGTGTGGAATGGTTTGGCGCCGGACCGGAAGGCGGGATCGGCGTCGGAGTTCAACGACGCGAGATCCCGGCGGAATCGAACGCTCAATCGTCTGTGGCGTCGGGCGTCGGCGGGTCGAGTGGTTGAGCCGCGGGGTGGCGCATTTTTCCGCGATTGTCACCGGCGATAGGGGCGCCACAGGCCGATGGGCGATCAGGTTGGCTTTGTCCTCCCGATCACTGGATCACTCAAGCCAGGGACGCTGGATCCACGACGTCGACGAACACCAGCCGCTCCTCGATGATGCGGCGGGCGAAGCTGCTGCTGCCGACTTTCTGGTTCACCGTGTGGTCCGAGTAGTAGCGCTCGAATTCGCGCACCTGCACCCGACGCTTGCGGCCGCCGGAGGGCAGCGTCGCCTGGGCGGTCCAGAAAGCCGGATCGAAGAGGAAGGGATCGACGGCCACCACCGGCGGGCGTTCGACCGCCGCGGGCAGGCGCACCGCGCCCCCGCCCCGGAGCACCACCGTGCGTCCGTCGGCTGTCGCATCGGCGAAGGGGGGACGCTCGCTGGCGATGGCCACCACCGGATCAATGCCGGCGAAGAGCCCGCCACCCGGTGAGGGCGTGTCTGCGCCCACCACGCCGCCGGCCAGCACCTTGACGTCACGCCAGCCGAGTTCGCTGTCGATGCCGGCTTCCTGTTCCTGCAGCACCACCTCGACGCGGTTGCGGCCGGTCTCGAACAGCGGGTTGGTGAAGGGCACGTCATTCTGGAAGGGTGAATCGCCAGGGAACTGCATCGGCCCTGCCTGTGGCGCGGGTCCGTGCAGGGCCACACTCAAGGTGTCGCTCTGGCGGGTCACGCGCAGCCGCCGGCGTGGCAGCACTTGGGCAAAGTCGGCCAGCACCACCTTGGAAAGGCGCGCCTCGGGCAGCGCATTGGGCTGGTAGCGCAGCAGCGCCAGGCGCACGAAGGGCATGTAGCCGAGACCCGGGTCGAGTTCGATATCGCTATACCACAGGGCGCGGTCGGGGTCCCAGTGCACGCGGTGGCCGATCACGCGCACGAAGGGTCCGTCCGGCCGCTCATTCAGCCGCAGGGACTCTGAGGTGACGCGGGCCGCGAAATCCGCCTCGCGCGTGCGGTGCTTGGGCAGCGTGCTGCTCCACAGGGGGTCCACGCCCCACTGCGTCACCAGCGCCTGCAGGTCGGCAGGAATGTCGGTGAAATTGCCATTGTCCTGGTGGATGACCACGCCCAGCAACTCGCCATCGCCGGAAGTGAACCAGGGCCGGTCCAGCCACAGGCGCAGGCCGTTGCCCAACCGCGTCACATCGTGCGGGCCTGATGCCGGCCGCGCGCCCCAGCGGAAGGTCGGCACCACGTACAGCAGCCGCGGCTCGCGCGGCGGCGCACTGGCCGGCACCATGCTTTGGGCGGTAGAGCCGGAGGCCGAGCGCAACACCGGCGCGCCGGGGTCATCCTCGGCAGGCAAGGCCACGCCCGGCCCCTCGGCGACGGGCCCCAGGCGCGAGGTTTTCTCTGGATCTTCATACAGGGGCGGCGGCAGGTATTCGCGGAAGCGCGTGCAGGCGCGGACCCGGTATTCGACCAACCGGAAGCGCGTGTCGCCCAGCTCGTGGCGGTCGCCGCGCGCGGCGTCGGGATCCGCCAGTTGGGCGTCCACCGCGTTGGCCAGGTTGAATTCATCGGGGTGGTTTTCCGCCAGCTTGATTTCGCCCAGCTGGCCCCGGAAGGCCACGCGCTCCGGGCCAGGCTTGTTGATGTCGTCCACCCACTCCCGCCAGCTCGCCTCGATCTCGAACTTGCCCGTCGACGGGCCGTGCAATCGCACGATTCGGCAGCGCAGGTCGACGTTTGGCGCGCCCAGGCTGCGGCCCGGGCTCAGCACCTGCAATTCGGGCAGGCACAGTGGCGCCTGCAGCGCGTGCACCAGCACCAGCTTGCGGTAGGGCGTCATCAGCCAGTTGCAGCCGAGCAGCGCGGACTTGCGCACCGCCTGCGCTTCCTGCGGCGTTTGGACCCAACGCGGAATGCCGAAATCCTCGATATAATCGGGGTGGATGTAGCTGGAATAGTTGAGGCGCACGATGCGGCCCTTGGACACGAACAGGGTCAGAGTTCGTTCCTCGGCATCCCAGGCCGGACGCCCATCATCCGGGAACTGTTCCGCGCAGGGCAGTTCGGCGTGATTCTGGGGCCGCTCGGCCAGCACCAGCCGGAAGCCATCGCAGTACGGCCATTCCTCGCCGCGCGGCACCAGCAGCACCCATTGGTGGTTCGGCGCCTCCACCACCTGACAGCCACCGCCCAGGTCCAGCGGGCCGTTGACCCCGGGCAAAGCATGCCCCGGAGCAGCGCGCAGGGCGACGCCGCCGGCAGCGCCGTCCGGCAAATAGGGCGTGGCGAGATGCGCTTCGCGGTGGATCACGTACTGCCCGCCGGTGGTGCGGTCTCCCACCGGGTTGCCGGCGTCGGGCAGGGCGACGGGCAACAAGGTGCTGGTGGCCACTTCGGCCACGGAGGCAGGCGTGATGAGTTCCACCTGCGCACCGGGAGCCTCGTCATACAGGGTGCCGGCCTCGCGCGCGGCGATCTCGTACCCCTTTTTCACCCCCTCCCAGTCGCCGAAGAAGGGATCGAACAGGCCGTGCGTTTCGCATTGCTGCTGGCTGGACTTGGGAGGCGCCACATGGCGCTCGTTGCGGGCGGTGTAGGCGAAGTCCGCCGATTGCGGCCCGGAGCGCGCGGCCAGGAAATCCGGGGCCTCCAGGTAGTCCCCGGTGTTCGCATCATGGTTGGAACGGATCACCAGGCGCTCCAGCGACTCGCCCTCGCTGACCCGTTCGCGGTGCACGAGCACCGGCGGATCCACCGGCTCGAAACGCCAGTAACCCACCGCATCGGTGGCCTGCTCGAGCTCGCCCAGCGAGGGATCGTCCAGGGCGAGGGAATTGCCGGCCAGATCCACGATGCGCGCCCGAAAGCGGTACAACTCGCCAAAGCGCAGCCGCGGCAGGCTGTGCTTGAGGGGCTTGAAGCGCACCGCCAGGCCATGCCCGGATTCGGCCACCTCGTTGACCTCCTGCGGCGCCTCGGCCTGCAACTGGTCGTCCTCATTGGTCTCCGCCTTGAGGGTCTTGCCCGGCCGCCCGGCGACCAGGCTCCAGCCGTGCCAACGGAACAGCGTCTCGTGCAGGTAGTGGTCGTCGTCCTTGCCCGAGGAAGTGGTCGATGCCCCGGATACGTAACCCTCGTCGTCCGGCATGTTCTCCAGCTTCTCGTCGGCTTTCACCAGCCGCCAGTCGCCGCTGCGCGCACACAGGGTTTGCCAACGACCGGGCTGCACCGGGTCGGGCACCCTGGCGACATCGACGCGGAAGCCGCGGTACAGGTCCTCGGCGAACAGCACCACGCCCGCGTCGTTGCCGTTTTCAATGGCCTGGTTCTTGAGGCTGGCCGCCGCCGCATCGGACACCAGGTCCAGCGCGCGCCCGTGACGGGACACGCCGATGCCGCCGGAGCGCAGCGCCGCCACGGCCTGGTGGTCACCGGTGGTGTAGGTCACCGCGCCGTGCTTGCGGTCTGGTTTGAGGCTGCGCGCCACCAGGTTCTGCGCGGTCAGGGTGAAATTGACGGTTTTCAGGGAGGCGCCATCCGGGTCCACCTGGTAGACGTCAAACAGGCCTTCCCGGTCCTTGAGCGAGAGCTTCCAGCCGTCGTCGCTGTGCTCCAGCCGCAGCAGGCCGGCCTGCTGTTCCTGCCCCCGCTGGCGCGGCACAAAACGCTCCTTTTGCGCCAGCCAGGCGGTGCGCGGCCGCGCCGCCTTGCCGGGCTCGTCGCCGGACCACTTCACTTCCAGACGGCACTGGCCCTTGCCCAGGCCGCCGCCGGTGACGATGCGCTCGTCGATCACCGAACCATCCTCGACGGCAAAATCGATGATCAGGCCCAGGCGGCGCAGCAGTTCCGGGTAGTTGGCCCAGGCGGCGATGATGCGGTGGAAATCGAACTCCGGTGGCGCCGGCGGCGGCTCGCCGCCCTCGAAGTCCGGAAAGCGCTTGTAGGGATCCTTGTCACCGCGCCGGTAAAAGCGGTCCGCCTGGTAGAAGCTGTATTCGGCGGCGCTCTGGAACTGCCCCATCAGCGCCGCGTCCGGCCCGCCCAGGTGCGGATTGGCCCAGTCCGGGCTCAGCGCGCGGCGCGGCGCGGCCGCGGCAGCGCCGGGCGTGGCCTGTTCTTCCGCGTCGGGCGCCGGCACCGGCACCTTGTAGAGGCTGTTTGGTCCGAACACCGACCCGCGCAACAGCTTTTCCAGCCGCCCTTCGAAAAAGCGCGAAAAACCGGGCAGCGGCAATTCCACTGACTGGCGGCCGAAATTGACGGTGTGGGTGCGCGTGCCCAGCTCGTGCAGCATCGCCTTGAGGTCCGGGTGGGCGTCTTTCCAGGGGAGCAGGCCGGGATGGGAGCTGGACGCCTGCACCGCCAGCCGCCCATAATGTTCGCGCAAAAAGCCCAGCACATTGCGCACCGGGAAAGAAAAATAATTCACCTGGCTCATGTCGCGGAACCGGAAGCCGGCCACCGGCGTGTCCGGGCCGAAGAGCTTGCCCCAGAGTTCGCTGTCCGGCTTGGTCAAGGGATGCAGTGAACTCACCATGCCGCCCAGGTGCAGGCCAAAACTGGCCTGTCGCAGCGTGTCCGGCCAGTCCAGCCAGGCTGCGAAGGCATCCAGCCGCTGCCCGGTGGCCGATTCGGGTGTCAGACGTGGCGAAACCACCGCCGATACGCGCCACTGACCGTCGTGTGGGCCGCCGTCGCGCACCTTGCCGTGGGGCAGGACCGTCCAGAGTAGCAATTGTTTGGCCATGGCTGTGGTTCCTCAGGCGAAGGCTTCAATGTAGTCGCGCCAGGCGTAGTCCACGCCGGGGCCGTTGATCAGGTCCAGCTCATCGGCCAGCGGCAGGCTGGCGTCCAGGCCCATCATCACGCGCAAGCTGGGATCGCCGTTGGCGCCGGCGAACTTGCGCTCGCATCTGACGGTGACGCTGCCGGAGAAGATGAACACCGAAATCTCGATGGTCAGCTCGGCCCTGCCCGTGCATTTGCCGGAGGAGGTCTCGTAGGTCAGCGACAGGTACAGCTCCAGCGAGGCCGTGATCAGGCCGAGCACATCCACGTGGCCGCCGAGGCGGAAGTAGCCGGTCAGCGAGGCCTCGTCCTGCTCCATGCGGAAGTAGAAGCCGGCCATCACCTCGACGCCGCCCGAGGCGACGCCCAGGTCGATGGAAATCGCGGCGCCGAACTCGAAGGATGCTTCGAGGATCTGCACGCCCGAGGGATCGATGGTGACGCCGAAGAAGCCACCGCCGCCAAAGCAGTACACGGTCAGAAGGAAAGGCTGTTCGCGGGTGCAGAAGTTGAAGCGCACGGACAGCGGCTGGCCGATAAAGGGCACGGTGAACCCAGCGCCCAGGCTGAGGTTGGAGAGGTTGAGCACGCCCACGCAGATCGACGGCAGGGCGATGTCGAAGCCGGCGTCGATGCCCTGCGGGGAGATGTCGAGGTAGGGCGGATCGGAGAAACCGTCCAGCGGGATCAGGTCCTTGAGCGTCTCGACGAAAGACAGTGGTCCGACGAACTTGATTTCCTTGAGCAGCACGTCCACGTCCATCTTGGCCTTGGAGTCGATCGAGAACCGGATGTGGTCGAACTGCAACTCGATGAAACTGGCCGGCGCGATCAGTACCAGGTCGAAGGCGCGCAGCGAGCAAACCACGCTGATCTGCGGCGCGCTGGAGCCGTTCTTCTTGACCTTGCCTTCCACCGCCACCAGCAGGCCGCGCTCGTCGTTGGCGCGGAAGATCGGATCCGGGGCCGGGAAACCGGAAATCTTCGGATTCCAGTCAAAACGGATGGTCAGCTCATCGCCGGCCAGCATGTCGACCAGCGTGCCGATCACGCCCAGCACCTCCTCCACGTCCTTGAGCGCGTTCAGGATACTGGTCTTGACCGCGCCATTGAGCAGGTCGAATGCGCTCAGCGCGGTTCGGAACGGTCCGATCGCGGCTTGCAGCTCGTTGATTCTCGCGGTCAGCGCGTCGGCGTCGGAGAACAGGTCGCCCAGTCCGGCCGGGTCGCCGACGATGCTGTCCAGGGCATCGAACAGGTTTTTGCCGGTGGACACCAGGGCGGACAGGTCCTGCAAGGCCTCCAGGCCTTGGCCCAGCGAATGGCAGAGGTTCAGCACCGACTGCCGGAAGCCGGCCGGCAGCGACACGCCGTTCACCTGGGTGTTGGCCAGGGTCTTGAGTTCGGCGATGCGAGCCCGCGCCTGGGCGAGGTCAGCGGGCAGAGCGATGAAATCCGCGTCGGATTCGACATCGTCGATGGCGATCGCGGCCAGCGCCGTCACCCGCGTCAGCACCAGGTCCAGGGCGGTCTGCAGCTCGTTGATCTTGTGAAGCACCGGCTGCACCAGGTTCGCGGCATAGGCCTTGGCCTGGGCCAGCTGGTCGGCGAGGGTCACCTTGGCCTGTTCGATCAGGCCGCGGGCCACGCTGGCCGGGTCGGTGGCGAGGTCATGCACCAGGCCGAACAGGCGCACCAGGGTGTTGATGAAGCTCTCCACCTGGCTGCCGCCTTCCTGGATGAACTTCGGCATCTTCTCCGGCTCGTCCAGGGTGTTGGTGACCGCCTTGATGATCTCGCCCAGCGGGATGCAGCCGAACAGCAGCGGCAAGGGCAGGTCCGAGATCGAGGTCGGGAAACCGGCGCCCTTGGGCATCTCGCCCTTGATGAAGTCCTGCACCTCGGACATCACCGGACCGGCGCGGCGCGACAGGGCCTTGGGTTTCAGGTTGGGCTGCATGAAGCCGCCCGACTTGTCGCCCTGCGCGGAGAAGTCCATTTTGCCCTGCCCTGCCACGTCCACGAACACCTCGCCGCGGTTGGCGTTCTGCGCGGCATCGGCATTGAAGCCATACTGCAGGAAATGCGCGTTCCAGGTCAGCGCGTTGGTGTCGGAGGCGCCGGTCAGATTGGCCATCACACCGATGCGCGCTTCCAGGGACACCAGCTTGGGCACGAACACCGGCCGGTTCAGACCATCCGAATAGCTTCGCAGCGAGTTGTTCTGCTGGCCGTCCCTGGCAGCTTCGCCGCCGAACACGACGTTGACCGCCTCGACAGAAGTGTCGCCCGATTTCATGGGCGGGGCCAGCGCCAGGCGCTGGCCGTCAAAACCGGCGTTGTTGCGCAGGCTCTCCGCCGCGTACCGCTCCGCCGCGAGCCGGGCTTTGGCCTCGGCCACGGAGAACTTGGGTTCGAGCTTCCTGGTGGTGGTATTGAAAGTTCGCGGACAGGCGATGGTATTGTCCATGAAGATCATGGGCAGGTCGAAGGCGATGCGGCGCCCATCCAGGTCCGTGCCCACGCAGGGGAAGCGGAACGGCGCACCGTTCACATACGGCCAGAACATCAACTGGCCATCGATGGAACTGTCAGGGTCGGTCGGGTCGTTCAGGTCCGGTGTGGCGTCCAGCAGGATCTCCACCTGCGAGAAGGGGAACTGGTTGGCGAACACCACCTTGCCGTCGGTGCTCCTGGTGGCGCGGAAGGCGGCATCGTCGAAAGTGCGGATTTTCTCGCGGATAATCAGGAAATAGCGCTGGCGCAGGTAAGCCGGGTTGCCGGGCTCCTGCTCGGCGGCAGCCTTGCCGTTGTGGAACTTGCGCTCCGAGACCTTGACCAGCGACACGCGGTGGCCAAAGGGAAACAGGAAACCGCGGTACACCACCTTGACGTAATGATCGCGCGCCATGGTGGCGCGGTGCACCCATTCCTCCACCGACAGGCCCGGCGGATCCCAGGCGCCACGGCTGTCCAGCCAGCCGCCCAGCGGCGAGAGCATCAACAGCCTGGTATCGACCGGCTCCGGCACGTAGCCGCTGACCGAGAAGTTGGAACTCAGGTGCACCACCTGGTAGCGGTCGAAATTGTCCAGCGGCATGCGGAATGGACTGAGGCCGGGCGGCGGCAGATTGCCGGACTCCGGCCACTGACCCTGCATGTCCGGCGTCATCTTCTCGCGGCCGCTGCCGGAGCGCGCCCAGATGGCGCGAATGGTGCGGTTGGGATCCGGGTACGGCGGCATGATCTCGCCGCCGTTGCTGCGCGGCGTGACCATGCGCGTGTGCCACAACTCGGTGTGCCCGGTGAACGGTGAACGCACCGGCGCCGTGGCATGCCGCCAGCGTGCGCCCGCATGGGGCGAGATGACCAGGCGCCAAGGCAGTTCGATGGAGGTGGTGATGGCCGAGGGTTGAGCAGGCCTGGGTTTGCTGGCCGGAATCCGGATCGCCGCGCCGATGATGCTGTCCGGCACTGCGCGCAACACGCGCCCACCGGGCCCCTGCCGCGCGCGCAGGGTGACAATGTCCCCGGAGCCGGCTGCCGATGCAATGCGCAGCGCGCCGATGGCCTGAGCGGCAAATGCCGCCCGCTGTTTTGGCGCCAGCGCCATGACCGCGCTGCGGTCATACAGGTCGGCAATCCGGATCAACTGGCTCCGGGTGCTGCGTGGCAGGGCGTTGCTGGCCACCGCCATCTCAAGGTCCGCACAGGCCGCCAGGATGGCTTCCAGCGTGTAGTCGATCTCGGCGCCGGCCGGAACCTTGAACACCAGCCGCGACTCATCGGCGGCGCGGGCGCGGATCGGCGGCTTTCTCAGCGCTTCGCTGCCACCATCGGGCGGTTCGGACTTGTCCTCGGCGTTCGGGTGCGGATTGGCGGCCTCCGAGCCCGAGCCGGGCGGCGAGAAGTCCGGCGGCGGAACCTCAAAAAAGGTTTCCTCGGTAATAGCCTGTGGCGGGAAATGCAGGATCAGCCTGGCTGAATTGCCCTGCGCGGTGAGCTTCGGCGGGCTGCCCGGGGTGATGGTGATGTTGCGCAGTTCGACGCGCAGCGCCAGCAGGTCATCGGGCCGCGCCACCGGCCGGCCAGGCCGCGAGGCCTCGAAGATGTTACGTACGGTATCGGGAGCGAAGGGTATCGCTACCAATCGGTCGCGTGCCAGTTCACTGACCTGTTGGATGGCAGTTTCTTGGGCGCGGGTCATTTTGGTGCTGGGTGAGAGGTGGGTGAGAGGGGGTCTGGGGGAGAGCGAGGTGGGCCTGGTCGTGGTTGAGACAAATTCGGGAGCAAGCGGGGGGGTTGACGCGAAAAAGGTGCGTGAGGAACGGCTGAAGGGCGCCCGATAAATACAAATACGGGGGAGCGGCTGCTTCGGTCAATATTATTTCTGCTCGTCCGCTTCCGCTCGCGCCAATGGAATTTCATTTTGAACTGCGGCGTCATGACGCCGCCTTGGTTCCCCGGTGGAAAGAGGATCGCGTTACAGCCAGGAAGTTGCTTTTGGGGGAACGGCCCCGAAACACCTGTTGGCCGATCCGAAAACACAGAGGGACAGACAATCAATGGGGCTCCGCCTGCTCAGGACTCCTCGCAATAAGGCCGAAGTGGCCCAGATCTGGAAGATGAGCAGAAGAGCCTGATGTGGAATGGGGGACGAAGAAAACGGTGTTCTATGCACGATTTCCAGATCGTCCGGTTGCGATGAATTCGGGGAACCATCTGACTGACTGGACCACAGCGGGACACCCTCCTCCGGCTGGGCCAGGCCGCCGCTCACGGCAAGCGTTTGCCGCACTCCCCATAGTCTGGCGCGCTCGCCATGATTCCCGGCTGGTGGCTGGCGCGCGGTGCGGATGGCAAGAGTGGGTGTCTGTCTTCGCATGCCTTCGTGCCGTCGCATCTGCCGTCGAACTCAAGGCTTGTCTGACATTTCGAGCCGGAAGAAAACAGGGGCGGCGATGTCTTTCAGGTGGATTTCCTGGCGAAAACCGGTTCCTTCCATCGGTGTTCCGTGGGGCTGCCAGTTGTCCAGGTCATTAGAGCGCCACCATCGACAGGTGTGGTTTGCCCCGGAGAGCCACATCACTTTCCCGCCCGAATCCGGAACCAGGGCGTAAGCGACTTGCCCGGCCGACAGATGGCCGACCTGAACCGCCGAACCGTCATCCTGCCATGCGTACGCCAGCA
>CAZYHO010000087.1:0-12884 GCA_964647495.1 uncultured Akkermansia sp.
AATACGATGGATCATCTCTGCTGCATTCAGAAGTACCCTTCTTTCTTCCGGTCCTCCATGGAGGTTTCGGAGACTTTGTCGTCGGCGCGGGTGCCGCGTTCGGTGACGCGAGCGGCGGCGACTTCGGCGATGATGTCGTCGATGGTGGCGGCGGACGATTCCCAGGCGCCGGTGCATGTGACGTCGCCGATGGTGCGGAAGCGGATGACGCGCTCTTCGACCGACTCGTCTTCGAGTGGTTTGGCGAAGCCGGTTTCGGCGTCGAGCCAGGCGCCGTCGCGTTTGAAGACATTGCGGCGATGCGCGAAGTACAGGCCGGGCAGCGGGATCGCCTGCTCCTTGATGTACATCCAGACGTCCATCTCGGTCCAGTTGCTGAGCGGAAAGATGCGGAAGTGTTCGCCCGCGTGATGGCGGCCGTTGAAGAGGTTCCACAGCTCTGGCCGCTGGTTCTTCGGATCCCACTGGCCGAACTCATTGCGGTGCGAAAAGAACCTCTCTTTCGCGCGCGCCTTCTCCTCGTCCCGCCGGCCGCCTCCGAGCAGCGCATCGAATCTCCCCTGCTCGATCGTCTCCAGCAGCGTGATCGATTGCAGCCTGTTGCGCGACGCGCGCGGGCCGGTCTCGTCGCGCGCCGTGCCGCGCCGGATGCTGTCCTGCACATGACCGACCATCAGCCGCGCCCCGAGCATCGTCACGAACTCGTCCCGGTACTTCAGCGTCTCGGGAAAATTGTGTCCGGTGTCCACATGGACGAGCGCGAACGGCAGCCGCGCCGGCCAGAACGCCTTTCGCGCCAGCCAGGCCATCACGATCGAATCCTTCCCGCCCGAGAACAACAACCCGGGGTTCTGAAACTGCGCGGCTGTCTCCCGCAGCACATAAATCGCTTCGGCTTCCAACTGCTCCAAATGACTCAACGTGTATGAATGCATGACAAATCGGATGGCATCACGCCTCCTCGTCGCGATCGAAGAGGAACTGGACGTCGGCGAGGGTGAGGTTTTTGGTGAAGCTTTCCTCGCCGAGGACGCCGGAGACGAGGTCGCTTTTCTGCTGCTGGAGGACGCGGATTTTTTCCTCGATGGTATTGCGGGCGAGGAGGCGGTACGCGATGACCGGGTTTGTCTGGCCGATGCGGTGCGTGCGGTCGATGGCCTGGGCTTCGACGGCCGGGTTCCACCATGGGTCGTAGAGGACGACGTAGCTGGCGGCGGTGAGGTTGAGGCCGCTGCCGCCGGCCTTGAGGCTGAGGAGGAAGACGGCGGGATCGGCGGACTCCTGAAAACCGGCGACGACTTCCTGGCGGTTGTTGGTTTGGCCGGTGAGGAGGAAATACGGGCGGTCTTCCTTGCCGAGGCGTTCCTGGATGATCGCGAGCATCGAGGTGAACTGGGAGAAGACGAGGACCTTGTGGCCGGCGTCGCGGAGCTGGTCGAGCAGGTAAAAGAGGGCGGCGAGCTTGGTGCTTTCGGCCTCGGCGTGCCTGGGGTTGATGAGGGCCGGGTGGCAGCAGATCTGGCGCAGGCGCATGAGGCCCTGGAGGACGACGAAGGAGTTCTTGCGGAGGGCGTCGTCGCTCTTGAAACCGAGGAGGACGCTTTGGATGCGGGCGAGTTCGGCCTCGTAGAGTTCCTCCTGTTCCGGCTCGAGTTTGCAGAGCACGTCTTCCTCGGTGCGTGGCGGCAGGTCGAGCGCGACCTGGCCCTTGGTGCGCCGGAGCAGGAATGGACGGAGGCGCGCGCCGAGGCGGACATGGGCCTCCTGGTCTTTGCGGCGGTCGAAGCGATCAGTGAAGTATTTGCGGTTGCCGAGCACGCCGGGCATGGCGAACGCCATGAGCGACCAGACGTCGAGCAGGCGGTTTTCGATCGGCGTGCCGGTGAGGACGAGGCGCTTGTCGCTTTGCAGGTCGCGGGCGGCGCGGCTGGCCTGGGAGTCCGGGTTTTTGACCTGCTGGCCTTCGTCGAGGATGATGCTGAGCCAGCGGCGCGACTTGAGTTTCTCGTGGTTGACGCGGAGCTGGGCGTAATTGAGGACGAGGACGTCGACTTCGTGGCGTTCGAAGCGCGCCATGTCGAGATCGTCCTTGTTTCGGATGACCTGGACGCGGAGGTGCGGGGCGAATTTGGCGCATTCGCCGGCCCAGACGTCGAGGACCGATTTCGGAGCGACGACGAGGGAGGCGGGCGGCGGCGGCGCGGGAACCGGTGAAGCAGGCTCGGCGCCGCCGTTGGGGGAGGAGTGGCCGTTGACGGTGGCTGTGGCGGGCGTGGCGGCCGTGGGCGGCTCGCTTGCTTTTTCGCGCAGCCAGAGGAGCCAACTGAGCGCCTGGACGGTTTTTCCGAGGCCCATGTCATCGGCGAGGATGCCGCCGAAGCTGTTGGTGGCGAGGTAGGCGAGGAAGTGAAATCCTTCGATCTGGTACGGGCGCAGGGTGGCGTTCAGGGTGGCGGGCGGCGCCGGGCGGACGCTGAGTCTCAGCGCGCTGGCGCGATCGCAGAGGCGGTTCCAGGTGTCGGAATCGAAAATATCGCGCGCAGCGGGCGAACTGAGCTGAAGGACGTGGAGGCGGTGGCGTTCGCCGCTGAGGTCAAAGAGGTCGAGCCCCAGTTCGGCGACCGCGGCGGCTTCGTTTTCGGGGAGGTTCATGTCGAGCCGGTGCCAGAGGCCATCGCTGAGGCGGACGAACCCGCCGCGGGCCTCGACGAGCGCGCGGAGGTCGTCGTTGGAGAGGTCGGCGCCCGGGATTTCGAGGACGACCTTGAGGTCGAACCAGTCGATGGCCGCCATGTCCGCGGCGGGCTTCACGTCGAACTTCACGCTCGCCTTGTGAGGATCGGCCATGACGCTGGCCAGCGTGGCGTCCATGTCAGCGGTGACGCCATCGGGAAGCGCCTTGACCCAGGCGTAAAATTTGTCGGGGAACGCCTTGGTGAGCCTGACTTTGAAGCGGCGGTTCAGGCTGTCCCACGAGAGGCCGAGCGGTTCGAGCAGGGCGGGAAACTGCCGGAGCAAGGCGCGGTCGTACCGGACGATCTGGCCGCGGGCGGCGGGCGGTTCGGCTTCGATTTCCCACTCGGTGCTGCTGAGGATTTCGCGGCGCCGGCCGTCGGGGTCGGCGGCGCTGACCTCGGCGAAGAGGAACTCGCTGTCGGTCGAGAGTTTTCGGTCGGTGAGGTGAAGCCGGACCACGACGGCCATCGGGGAGCCGACGACGCGGGCGGCCAGGGATTCCGGCAGGTCGACGCCGAGGCGGAAGAGAAAATCGACGCCCTGGCTGGTTTCGACGACCTCGGCGGGCAGCTCGTGGCGGGGCTCGAGGTCGGCGCCCGGCAGCCATGGCCGAGGACCGTGGAACACCATGTCATCCGAGAGGTACAACGTCTCGCGCCCCGGGAGGACGGTCAGCGAGTGGGTGATCGGCTCGCCGTCGGCGGTGGCGAGCTGCAGCACGTACGGGTCGCCTTCGTTCGCGGCGGCGGCGACGGTCCAGTGCAGCCGGCCCGGTGCCCGCCGAAGCGGCTCTTCGTCGAGCGAGACCAATGGCGCGGCGAGCGAGGGCTGGGAGAGCAAGCGGGCGAGGAAGTGCCGGTTTTCCTCGAGGTCGAGGCGCAGGTCCTGGCGTTCGGCGTATTTCCAGTGGTCGCGGAGCAGCGCCCAAAGCAGGGCCGACGCGGCGTCGAAGTCGAGCAGGCCGCGCTCGTCGTCTTCGCGGACCGGCACGAAGTCGAGCGGCCGCCACGGCGCGCCCTCGCCGCCGCGACGGATCTGGGGGCGGGCGTCGCGCGGCGTGATCTGGAGGCGGAAGGCGACCGGTTGCGGGGGCGGCGGGGCGTCGTCGAAAACCGCCTTGGTGGTCAAATCGCGCCAGCGGGCGAGATCGGCCTCGCGTTCCCAGGAGCTGAAGCGCCGGCGGGTGGCGTCGAGGTCCGTGATGGCGTTCATGAACGGCGGCCACGCGAGGTTTTTTTTGACCAGGGCGTAGGCGCAGTAGTTCCAGAACTCGAAGATGTCTTCCGGCGGCTCGTCGCCCGGCCACAGAGCGAGCGCCTCGAACCCCTCGACAGGCCAGCGCGGATGCAGCCGCACCATGTCGTGGTCGATCACATCTCCCTTTTGCAGCCACTTGCCGTAGCGGCCTTCGATTTTGCCGAGGAAATCGGTCTCCTTCACCTCGAGCTTCCGGCCAAGCTTTTTTTCGACGAGATCGTCGAAGGTCTCGTCGTCCTCGTTCATCGGGGTGGCGGGCAGCTCGCCGGCGCGATGGAGGTATTCCATCATGGAGGCGCAGAGCGGCGCGGTGCTTTCCGCCTTGCTGTTCATGGCGCCGACCCACTTGGGATCCTGGAGCTTGAACGAGCACTGGAAAATCTGTGCGCCGATGCGCACGCGCGTCTGGAACGCCTGGAAGTTGCCGAAGATCTCCTTGACCGCGCCACTTCGGCGCAACTCCTCCGCCTCCTCGCGGATTTCGTCGGAAAATGTGTGCAGGTAACTGAGCGCGGCCTTTTCGGCATTCATGGGGAAACGAAACGGACAGGTGATTTCGCGCGCCGCCTCCCGGCGCAAAAAATGCAACTTAGCACGGAGTGCGGCGTTGCAAGCTGCTTTGCTTCGGGCTTTGTCGGTTGAAGGTTGGCCGGGACGCGGTCCAGTGGCGGAGGTTTCCGGCTGCGGCCGGCCCCCGGCTCGACCGGTCTCCATGAGCCGATCCCGATCCCTGATGCCCTGATTCCCATGAAGCGATTCATCTGGCTGCTTGTCCTTGGCGCCGCCGCCTACGCGGTGTGGAAGTATTATCCGGAAATCGAGCGGATCGCTCGAAGCCGGACCGCGCCTGCCGAGGCGGCGGAACAGCAGGACGGGGTCGCTTCAATCCCCGATTCACTTTCGGATCTGACCAGGGGATCGCGTGCGGCCCAGGCGGCGCCAGCGGGCGTCGCGGTGGCGCGTCCCGACGAGGACGAGATCGCCAGGCGCTACCCGATGCCCGAGTTCAAGCCGATCGAGGAGCTGGTGGGCGGATGGAAGAAGATTCCGGCCAGCGCTTTCCCGCGGCAGGTGACGCTGAAGGCCCCGGCCACGCTGAAACTCACGCGCGGAACCGGGACGAGCACGCTCGAAGCCGGCCGCACCGTGTACGCGCTCGAGGGCACGCCGGACGGGGCGCTGGTGATCGCACCTGTGCCGGACGCGGTGATGCGCGGCACGGTGCCGATGGACGCGACCGATTTCCAGGCCGTGCTGGAGAAAGTGTACGATCAGTTCAAGAAACGCATGAGCGCCGAAGTCCAGCAAAAACGCGAGGCCGCACGCACAGCGGCCGCGCAGGCAGCCACGGCGACCGTTCCGGTGGTGGGGGCGGGATTCGACCAGTCCCCGCCGGCCGGCGCGCTCGCGGTCATCGGCCCGAAACCGAAACAGAACGGTGATTCCACCGTCCCGATCGTCCAGGCCAGCATCGCCGAGCGCCAGCGGACAAGAAAACACGCTGAACCGCCGGCCGACACCAGGCTCGGCTGGGGCATGGTGCACTACCGCGAGATCGAGCGCCAGCCGTACTGGGTGTGCGAGGTGAAGTACACCGCGCGCACGATCTTCGGCGAGTTCCCCGCGGAAGCGCTCGCCCTCATCCGCCACGGAAAGGTGGAAAGGTGGATCTACGCCGGCACCGGTGAGCCGCTGCCCTGAGCGGCGGCGCGCCGGCGGGAGTGCGCCGACGGCGCGCATTTTGAGGGATGGCCGTTTGCGGTGGACGCGGCCCGTCCCGGCGGCATGCTGGGCACTGCCTTCTCCTCCTTCGCCCCCGCATGGATTACGCAGCCAAAGCCCGCCACGTCGTGGACCTCGAGATCGCCGAACTCCGGCGGTTGCGGGACCGCATTGACGGCGCGTTTTCCTCGGCGATCGAGCTGCTGGCCGCCACGCTGGCCGCCGACCGCAAGATCATCGTCTGCGGCGTGGGCAAGAGCGGCACCATCGGCCGGAAAATCGCGGCCACGTTGAATTCGACCGGCGCGGCCAGCGTGGTGCTCAACGCGCAGGACGCGCTTCACGGCGACCTCGGCATGGTGAGCGCCGGTGATTGCGCGCTCATCCTCAGCCACAGCGGCGAAACAGAGGAGGTGCTCAACCTGCTCCCTCACCTGAAATCGCAAGGCGCCCGGCTGGTCGCCCTGACCGGCGGCGCCGACAGCACGCTCGCGCAACACTGCGACATCGTGCTCGACGCCTCCATCGAACGCGAGGCCTGCCCGCTCAACCTCGCGCCCACCAGCTCGAGCACGGTTCAACTCGTGCTCGGCGATGCGATCGCCATGGTCCTGCTCGAGGCGCGCGGATTCGAGGCCGAACATTTCGCGCGTCTCCACCCCGGTGGCGCGCTCGGCCGCGCGCTGCTCACGCACGTCCGCGACATCATGCGCAAAGAAACGCAGGTGGCCGTCGTGCGGCTGCAGGCGACCGTGCAGATGGCGCTCACCGCGATGACCCAGGCGCGCAGCGGGGCCTGCCTCGTCGTCTCGGACGACGGTCCGCTCGCGGGCATCTTCACGCAGGGCGACTTCGTCCGCGCGTTCCAAAAGGGCGGCCAGATCGGCCACAAGCCGGTGCGCGATTTCATGACCCGCCAGCCGATCGCGATCCACCAGGACAAGCTGGCCGTCGAGGTGCTCGCCCTGCTCCGCGAAAACCGCGTCGACGATCTCCCGGTCGTCGACGCCGAGGGCCGGCCGGTCGGCATGGTCGACACGCAGGATCTTTCGCGGCTGCGGCTCATTTGAGAGGGCGCCGCGCTCACTTGCCGCCTTGGGCGAAGAGCCACTCGTGCACGTCGTCGTCGTTGAAGACGCGATCGGCGATGCCGGCGGCGAAGAGGCGCGGCTCGGCGGCCAGCAGATGACAGGTGCCGAAGCCGCCCATCGAATGGCCGGTGACGTAGATCCGCGTCTTGTCGATCGGGAGGGATTTCACGAGATCTTTGACGAGGCCGCCCTGCCGGGAAAGCCTATTCGAGCTTGCGGAAAAAACACGTCCGCTCGCCGGTGTGGCACGCCGGGCCGGCCGGATCAACGAGGATGAGGAGCACGTCGGCGTCGCAGTCGAAGCGGATTTCGCGGACCTTCTGGACGTTGCCCGATTCCTCGCCCTTGTGCCAGAACTTCGCCCGGCTGCGGCTCCAGAAGACGGTTTCGCCAAGTTCGCGGGTGCGGGCGAGCGATTCGGCGTTCATCCAGGCGACCATGAGCACCTCTCTGGTCGAAGCGTCCTGGACCACCGCGGGGATGAGCCCGCGCTCGTCGAACTTCAGTTCGGTTGCCACTCCGGCCATGCGCGTTCATGCGCCGAAAGCGCCGCGACCGCAAATGGATTGATGCGGATTAATGGGATTCGGCGGGCGATACCGTGGTCCGCGGCTCAGGGAAGCCGCGCGGAGAGACGGAAAAAGAGCGGCGTCCCGGCCGCCGCGGCCGGCGCCAGCGTGCTCCATGTTTCGATCGACAGGCCGTTCTCGCCCTGGCGGGTGCCGACGAGCGTGAGGCCCGAAGTTTCGCGCCACGTGACGAGATCGGTGCTGGTTTCGATGGTCAGCGTGTGATCGACAGCGGCCGGATTGCGGGTGAACTCGAAGTGCACGAGCCCCTGGTTCTGGCCTTCGGCGGTCAGCAGAATGGCGCGCGGCGTGGCGGTGGAGCGCGCATCCGCGGGATCGCTTCCGAGAATGTGTTCGATGAGGTTCGGCACGGAATCGCCGTCGTCATCACCGTCCGGCGCCAGCGCGAACGGCGTCGTGTCGGGCTCGCCCGGCGATCCATTGGCCTTCGGACTCGCGCGCCAGTTCGATGCGACGGCCGGATCCGGCGGCGGCTGGGCGGCCGGGTTGATCAGCACGATCGAGGCGCCGCCGGAGGTGTCAGGCCAGGGCGGCAACGGCGAATACGCGAAACTCCAGAGCACCGCGCCCTCGCGATCGAGCAGGGTGATCGTTTCGCCGGAATTGTTCAGGTTGCCGGCGAACTGGCCGGCGAGACGCACGCCGGGCAGCGCGCCATAGCGGGCGCGAAACGCGGCGGTGTGCCCGCAAACGACGACGCGCGCCCCGGGCGGCAGGATGCGGGACGACGGGTCGGCGAACGAAAAATCGAATTCCTGCACGGCGCCGGTCAGGCGGACACCGGCGAGGTCCACCGTCTGCGTGGTCGATGTATTGAGGAGTTCGATGAATTCCAGGTCGCTGCCGGCTGCGGCGCCCGCGGCCACCTCGGCGGCGGTCGGGGAAGCCGGGTTGTAGTGCACTTCGGAGATGACCAGGGTGTCGCGCGTGGCCGGCACTGTGGCGGTGGTGAAGTGCGATGTGGCGAGCGGCGACCACATGCCGGTGTCCGGCCAGAACAGGCGTGCCTTGACGGCGGTGGTGTCGGCGACCACGAAAGAATCGGTGTAGGTCGGCGCGGTGATGGCGGGCTGCGAGGCGGACGGGCGGCTCCCGAGCGCCCCCGAGAGCGCCGGGCTGCAGAGGAAATCGTTGTCCGCGGCCGTCCGGTTCAGGCCGATGATCGCGAGCATGTTCGCGCCCTCGCGCAGGCCGGGAATGGCGTGTGAAATGTTGAAGGAACTCAACGCGGCCGCGGCCGCTTCCGTGTGGGTGCCCGGCGTGGCATTGGCCGTAGCGCTCCACGACGCCGGCACGTCGGCGGCCACATGCTGGCGATGGACCTCGACGCCATTGACGAACGCGATGAATCCATCGTCGTGCCGGATGCGCAACGTGAGCGTGGCGAGCCGGGCGCGCTGGTCGGCCGTCAGGTTGAACGGCACGCGGATAAAAGCGGCCGCCGTTTGGTTTAGCATGGCGGCCCGGACGTTGCTCGCGCCTCCGTCCCAGGACGTATTGCCCACGTGGGCGCCGCCGACGTGATACATCGTCGGGTTGCTCGACGAGGACGCCTGCGTGTCAAAGCCGATGCCGAGGGTGCCTGAGGACCAGGCGTCCGCGTTCGGCGGACCGGCCACATCGGTCCAATCGGCCGGAGCGAGAGCATCACCGCCGTTGGTGGCGGTCGGGATGAACCAACTGCCGGTTCCATACTCGGCGAGCACGGTGAGGTTCTGGGTGCTCGGGATCGAGAAGCCGGCCGGGCGGGGGTCGGTGCCGTCGGTGGTGAAGTGCAGGCGCCCCGCCGGAAAATGCACTCCGGGCGTCGCGGAGGTGAACGGGGCGAGAGTGACGCGCATGGCGTTTCCGGCCTCCGGCGTGGCGGTCACGATGGGCGGCCGCATCGCGCTGGATCCGACGGCGAACTGGTTGTCCATCCATGTGAACCGTTCGTTCATCCACTGCTTCAGGTACGCGACTTCGGACTGGAACGTCGTGCGCGATGAGACGCCCGGCGGATTCGGCCAGTGGTAGGATCCGAGGATGCGGTACTTGCGGTAGTGGCGGGCGGCCGGATTCTGCAAGCTGGCCGGGCTGTTGTTGGTGACCGGCGTCGGATCGTTGTCGGTGAGCAGCGCGGCCGTGGCATCGATGCGCGCCATGAGCGACTCGGTGCTCCAGGCGCCGGCGCGCAGCTCCCAGTAGCGGTCGAAGGTGGCGATGCGGTAATTCGGATCGGCGTGGAGCCTGCTGTACCACAGGCCGCCGGCAAGCGGCGCCGTGCGCGAGCCGTCGTAATTCCATCCGGTGCTGAACTGGCCTTCGCCGTAGTCGGCGTTGCCGAGGGCGATGTTGAAATCCCAGAGCGGACCCGCGCGCATCTTGGCGCCCCTGTCCTTGTAATAATACGTGCTGAAGACGTATCCATCGATCTGCTTGGTGAGTTCGACCGCCCACTGCGAATCGATGAAACTGGGCACGTCGATCCACGCGGCGTATCCGGTCTGCGGATTGGCGAACGCGGAGCCTTGCAGCGCGGATTCGAAGTCGTTGAGATATTTCTGAAGGTAATTGCGCTGGGGGTTCGAGAATGGATTCGGGTCCGAGCTTTGGATCGAGATGCCGCGGGACGTGGACCACTGTGTCGTGCCCGGGTTCGGCTTGTCGGTCTTGAAGACATACCCGCCGGTCAGCAGGACCGGGTCGGTGACGAGCGGGTTCAGGCGGGCGAGCGGCAGGCGGTTCGAGGCGCGCTTGATGCGCTCGGCCAGCAAATAACATCCGCGGTAATCGGCATAACTGACCGGCTGCCCCGCCTCCTGATTGAAGAAAACCTCGACCAGGCGCGTGCGCGGCGCCACCCAGTCGCTCCGCATGTCATTGAAACACGAGAACACCAGGTAATTGCGCATCATGGACTTTTCGGACCACGGCCCGATGAGCGCCCAATCGGACTCCGAGGGGAGCCCGAGGATCGGTTCGTCCTTGTCCTGATCGCGGTTGTTCCATGTTTCCCAGGAGTAGGACTTTTGGCCGAAACCCGATGAGCTTTCGCCGCGCACATGCGTGCCGCCGCGGCCCTGGAAATCGGCCGGCCCGTCGAGGCGGGCGCGCCCTGTCGCCGCATCCGGCGCGATGACGACGCCATAAGTCGGCCGGTACGGGCGCGGCGCGTTGGGATCGGTGGTCCCGTCCACGTTGACGCCATGGCTGTCGAGCACGATGATCGGCAGGTTGGACGAGAAGACCTGGCCCGATCCGTTGAAGTTGGTGAGCGTCGGGTCGAGGCGGAGGAAAGTGCGGCTGCTGACCGGTCCGGGAAGTTGTCCGGGCGCGAAGACGCGGGCGCGGATGGTCGTGGTGGTCGTGATCGAAAACGGCTGGGTGTACGCCGGCGAAAGTTCGGTGGGCAGTGACTGGCCCATCGAATACCGGACCACCGCGCCGGGATCGAACGGGGGCGCGATCGACAGTTCGATCGTCGTCCCCTGCGGGAGCAGTCCGCCCGGGCGCGAGAACACGATTTCCTCGGCGGGCGGGCCGTTTCCGACGAGGCTGATGTTCTTGGCCGCGGGAGTCGGTGTTTCCAGATACCCGCGAACACGCGCCGAACCGACCTCGCCGAACGAGACATCGGGCACCTGCAGGCCGTAAACATACTCGGAGGCGATCGTCTGGTCCGGGCGCACGAGCGCGAGATATCCGTTTTCCCGCTGCAGGGTGAAATTCGTGTGGAGCTGGCCGGTGGTGGCGGCGCGATTTTTGCCCGAGGCGAAAACGACGCGGTAGCCGTTGGCGGGGATGGTGACCGAGGGGAACACCCATTTCGTCTTGTCCTGCGGATCGTTCGTCAGAAACCAGCCGGCCATCGATGACGAGGACGAACTGCCATTCATGATTTCGATCCAGTCCGGCGTTTCGAGTTCCTCGTCTTCGTACGATCCGGAATTGGCGGCCACGAATTCGGCGATGACCGGTCCGCCGGTCGCGATGGATGTCGTCGGCGTGGTGGTCACGCTGACGCTGTCCAGGGCGATTTCCTGGCTGGATTCGTCACCTGTGCGTGCGGAGAAGGCGACGCAATGGCCGATGGCGGGCGCGAATCCGGGGAGCGGCAGGTTGACGACGACATCGGCGTTGTTCCAGCGCACGTCGAGGCCCTGGGCGTCATAGCGCACCACGGCGGCCCGGAACGCGGTGTCGTTGATGAATGTCAGCGGGTGGCGGACGACGAGGTTGTTGTCTGCGTAAATGGCGATGGCGCCCTGGACTCCGCCGGCCGACTGCTCACCGGACGTTTCCCAGGCGACCGTCATCCCGCCCGGCAGCGGCCAGCCCAATTCACCATCGCCCGGCGATTCTGGAATCCCGCCGAAGTTCACCGAGATCCCCTGTCCCGACGTGCCGCTCGAAAACAGCTTGAGCGAAAAATTGATGGTCACGCCACTGACGTCCTGGCCTGGATCGAGGTCGGGGATTTTAAAGGAGGAGGTGGTTCCGGTCACGCCGTCCCCGGCCATCCGCAGCGAGTTTCCCTGCACCGAGGGGATAGAAGCCGGTGGATCCCCGGCCGAAACGATCGCCACGGAGGAGCCGTCCTGCCAATTCCCCGTCCCGGGCACACTGCCGTTGGGAAACGTGAATCCTTGTGTGCCGGTCGCCGGGTAGCGGCCGGCCAGACTGGACGAGGCCGGCAACAGCGCAACCGCGGCGGAAACCGCCATCGCGGCACGCATGTGGCCGCCGGCGGCGAAAGGGGTGAAAATGCGAACACTCATGTGGGGTTTTTCTGATTATACCTGAAATCAGGCGATTCACTTCGGTCGTGGCGGAGCGGCCGTTGCGCCGCCGGTGGCAGGGGCGAGCGGTTTTACTTTCGGCTCGTGTTCGCCAAGCGAGACGAGCCACTGGTTGTCGAGGCGGACAAGCGAGACGATTTCGATGTGGCGGACCTCGTTGGTCATGGTGTGATGCCGGGTGCGGACGAGGAAATGAACCAGGTCCGGCCCTTCCTCGGCGACGCTGAGCATGTGCAGTTCCAGCTTTTCGGCGATGCGGCGGTTCGCCTCGTCGGTCACATTGTATTTCCGCTGCATGCCTTGATTATAGGCCACATAAAACCGGAGCGGCGCCATGGCTTCGATCTGGCTTTCGTCCGTGACGCCGACGGCGCGGCACATGGCATTGACTTCCTCCAGCGGAATGCGCGGGCTCTTCACCCTCGCCAGATAATCATTCTTGAGGGTTTCAAGCGAGGCCGGCAAGATCAGGCCGGCCGCCTTGTCGTACTCCCGGTTCACCGAGTGCCTCAGAAACTTCACGACCACCTGCGCGGCCGGATGCTTCTCTGCCAGCTCGCGCGATGCCTGGGCGGCGGCAGCCGGCGCGGCCACAGCCAAAACAGCCGCCGCAAACAATAAAATAAAACAACGCATGACCGATCCTACCCGGCACAGCCGCAGGGTCAATCATGCGCGGGAAGGCTCGGACAGATCAGTCAGATCAG
>CAZYHO010000088.1:0-12810 GCA_964647495.1 uncultured Akkermansia sp.
ATGAGGTCTGAAGTAGAGATCGTGAGGGCGGCAGCGCCAGCGGAAAAGCGAGGGCCTCCGGAGAACCGGAGGACCCCGGGCATGAGCCAGATCAGGAGTGGCTGGTGGCTTCCTCATCCGGAGGCCCAATTGCACCTACATCGGCTCGGTCAGGTGCCCATCGGCTCTGTCAGGCAATCCCTGAGCAGATTCGGATTGCCGGGAGCGGGAGGGGTGGGCTTTCTAGAGTTATGATGAGGACCAAACATTCCCGGAAATCTCGTGACTCCCAAGCAGCTTTCACGCTCATTGAGATCGTACTGGTCATCACGATCATCGCGGTCTTGGGCGCGGCGACCATCTACCTGATCAAGGGCAACGTCGATGTGGCGAAGGAGACGCGTGTCGACTCCGACATCAAGAACATCGTGACGCAGCTCAAGATGTACGAGTCCAAGAACCTGCAGCCGCCCACCAAGGAGCAGGGGCTGGCGGCGCTGGTGGTCAAGCCGACGGCGGAACCGATTCCCGAGCGCTGGACGCAGTTGCTGGAAGAGGTGCCGAAGGACGCGTGGAATCGCGAGTATCAATACCAGTACCCCGCGAAACGAAGCAAGGCCGACTACGACGTGTACTCGCTCGGGCGCGATGGCGTGGAAAGTGCCGACGACATCGGCAACTGGAAAACCGCCCGTGTGGAGTAGTCGCACGTCGCCGCCATTTTTCATGTTCAGGCACAGGCACAACGGGCCGCGAAGCGGCTCGCGCGGGGCTGCTTTCACTCTGATCGAGATCGTGGTCGCGCTGACGATCGTGGCGATCATCGCGGCGGTCGCCATCCCGACGGTCAAGGGGCTTGGCCGCGAAGAAAAGGCGCGCGCGCCGATGGCGGCACTTGCGGCGCTGGTGCAGGAGGTGCGGCACCGCGCCATCGCGGAACGGCGGCCGTTTCAGATCGTCTTCGAAAAGGGAGGCGTGCACGGCATGGCGGACAGCTTTCCCACCGCCAGGCGCGAAGAATTCCTCAAAGCCCTGGATGCCGCCCGCACCCCGCCGCCGAACCTGGTCATCGAACGGACCGAGGTGGCGGCGGAAGAGGTCGAGACCGACGCCAGGCCGGCATGGCCGAAGCCGATCGGGCTGGCCGCCGCACCGGAACCCGAACCACCGCCCGCGCCCGCGGACGAGAAGAAGGCGGCCACGGCGTCGGCGACGACATCGCGCGCTGCGCGCTGGGAGCCGCCATGGACCGTGACGATCCCGCTGCCGGAGAAGAGCGAATGCGAGGTGCTTTTCTGGGGCGATGGCGAGTGGGACCGGCTCGAGGGCGATGAAATCCGCCGCTGGGTGTTCCAGCCGACCGGCATGGCGAATCCTGTCCGCGTCATTCTTCGCACCGAATTCGTCGAGATCGAAGCGACATTCGACGCCCTGACCGGCGAAATCGTCCGTGAGCGAATCGACTTTACGACCGCCCAGCCATGACCCCGCCACCGTCTCCGCTCCATCGTCCACGCGCAGCGCCGCGGGGCGTCCTGCGTGTGCGAGCGCCTCGCATGGCGGCGGTCCGCGGTTACGTGCTGCTGGAAATCATCGTGGCGCTGACCGTGTTCGCCGTGGCCATCGCCGGCCTGTGCGCGGTGCTCCATTCGTCGCTCGATTCGGCCAACGCCCTGCGCCGGACCGCGGCGATCCGCCGGGGCATGGAGGCCCTGCTCATCGAGGCCCGCCAGAAACCGAAGCGCGAGGAAATGGCCATCACCGCCACCGACCCGGTGCTCGGCATCGAGTACCGGTCCGCTTTGCAGGAGCTGAGATGGAGCAACCGCCGGGGCAGGCCCGTCCGCGGACTGTACGTGTTGCGCGTCGAAGCCCGCGACACCCGCGCCGCCGCCAGCCGCAACACCGAACCCACCGATGCCGCCGAGGTCTATGTTTACCGCCCATGATTTCCGGCGCCGCGCCCGCTCCCGCCGTGCCCGCGGGCTCACGCTGCTGGAAGTCGTCGTCGGCCTGGCCATCCTCAGCCTCATGGCCGGCGCCATCTACGCGATCGTGCTCGGGTCGATCGAATCGACCACCACGTTGCAAAGCGTGCAGCTCGAGGACCGCCGGCTGGAAACCGTCCTCGAGCGGATCCGCATCGCTGTCAGCCGCCTGCCGGACGGGGCGACGCTCGAATTGCGCCGGATCGAAAACGAACCGCCCCGCCAGGAATTCATCCTGCGCGGTGTGCCGACGGCCTTTCTCTGGGGCGAGCGTTCGCGTTGGGACAGCGCGGCCGTCACCCTGGCCCCGGTGCCGTGGCCGGAGGAAAAAATCGCCGCCGCCGCCGCGCGCCGCGCCCGGAAACCCGCCCGCGACACACCCGACCCTCAGACATCCGTGCGCCCGTTCACATTCTCGTTTACCGTGACCGATTTTTTCCGCGCCGACGCCGAGGGCGAACCGTACCCGGACAGCCCGCTTCAGTCGAAACAAGGGCACCAGTTCCTCCGTCCGGATGCCCAGGGCCGCTTCTGGTTCGATCTGTTGCCGGAGGTCGACCGGGTCGAGTGGCGGTTTTACGACGCCGAGCGCAAAATCTGGGTCGATCATATGCCGCCCGCCCGCCCGCCGATGATCGAATTGTTGCTCACCCTGCCAGGCCGCACCACGCCGGTGCGCGCCGTCTTTGCCACCCATTGAAACGACCACCCATGACCCGATGCCGCCCCGTTGACGAGACCGCGCCACCGATAGCCGCGATCCGGCGCCGGTCGCGCCAGCGCGGATCATCGATGCTGCTCGTGCTCTGGGCCGTCATGCTCATGGCCATGGCCGTGCTCGGCCTCGTCGAACACCTCTCGCGCGGACTCGACGAATCCGTCGAATCCGAAAAACAATTCCGCGCCCGCCTCCTGCTCGAATCCGCCCGCACGCTGGCGGACCATCCGGCCATCGACCGGGGCGACCCGCTCCTCCGCCGCCAGGTCACCTCGGCCACCTCCTTCGAGGTCCGCCTCTCCACCGAGGGCACACGCCTCGCCATCAACACGCTTGCCGCAAACCGCGCCCAGCGCGACTTCGCCGCACGCCTCTTCGAAAAATGGGGCCTCACCAGCGCCGACGCCCGCACGCTCGCCGATTCCATCGCCGACTGGATCGACGCCAACGACCGCCCTCGCCGGCAGGGCGCCGAACGCGACTACTACGCGGCCCAAGGCCGCCCCGACTTTCCTTTCGACCGGCCGTTCGACAACATCAACGACGTCCTCCTCGTCCGCGGCGCCGAGGAAATGGACCGGCGTCACCCCGCCTGGCGCGACTCCATGACGCTTTACGGCGATGGCGCCATCGACGTGCACTTTGCGTCGGCCGAACTGCTCGAAGCCCTCTTCGACGTCGGCCCGTCCGAAGTCAGCCGCTTCGTGCGCACGCGCCTCGGCCCGGACGGCGTGGCGGATACGCTCGACGACCCGCGCTACACCAGGCTGGCGCAGGTGCGCTCGTTGCTGGACGTGCCGCAACTCAACTATCGCGCCGTCGACGAATTGCTCACGCTCAACCATCCGATCCGCCGCACCGAATGCCTGGCCCGCGCCGGCCGCCACGAACGCCGGCTCACATTGATCCGCGGCGGCGGACTGAACCTCGCCATCGAAGAGTAATCCGTCCTCCCCATGCTTCCGTCCAACCTCATCATCCTCCCCGGATCCCGCGCCCATTGGGACGTGTGGAAATGCGGGCGCGCCGGCGAAGCGCACTGGCGCGGCCCCGCTGAATCCCCCGCGCAGGGTGCCCGCGATTCCGGAGGAGGCGTGATCATCGGATTGCCGGCGCGCGCCTGCCGGACGTTCGGATTCGTCGTGCCCACCGAAGATCCCAAGCTCTTCCGGCAGCTTGCCTTTGCCCAGCTCGAACGCCGCGGACTCGCCGCCGGCCTCGCCGAAGAGACCGCCTTCACCTGTCACGTGCACCAGAAAGATCGCGGCCGCACCGTGCTCAGCGTGGATGTCGTCCTGCCCGAAGGCAGCGCCATGCCTCTGCCTCCGCGCACGCGCGGCCTGCTCCCGGCGCCCCGGCTCTTTCCCCTGCCCGCCGGACGTCTCGTCGTCATGGAAGAACAGGGACGCCTCATCCTGTGCGCCGGCCACGGAGGCCAGGTCGTCCACAGCCAGATCGTGGCGGGCCCGGGCGGGCTGCCGGCCGATGTCGGGCAGGAATTGCGCGTCGCCAGCCTCGCGCTGCACCAGCAAGGCCTCATGCCGGAGGTCACCGGCATCGAGGTCTGGGGCGAATTCACCGCGGATGAAGTCGCCGCGCTCGGCCAGCAGCTCGACCTGCCGGTCGAAGCGCGGCCGCGCCCGGCGCCGGTCCTTCGCCCGGATTTGCGGCGCGCCGGATCCGACTTGCTCCCGGCCTCTATCCGCCATCAAGCCCGGGCGCGCCGGCGCCGCCCGCTCGGATGGATCGCCGCCGCCGCGGTCGCCGCCGCTCTTCTCGCCGTGGCATGGCGCCAGCACGCCCGCGTCCGCGACCTCGAAGCCGAGGCCGTCCGGCTCGAAGCCCAGGTCAATGCCTCCGCCGGCGAGAATGGCCGCGTCGAAGGAGATCAGGCGCGGCTCAAGCAAGTCCAGGCACGCTGGACCGCCTTGCGCCCGGCCGTCGAGGCCCGCCGCTATCCGTTGCGGCAGCTCAACGCGGTCGCCCGTTGCCTGGACGCGAGCGCGGCCGTGCTCACGCGGTTCGAGTCGAAACCGGACGCCGTGTCGGTCGGCGGCACCGCGCGCTCGGCCGGAGACGCCTACACGCTTTTCAACGCCATCCGCTCGGAGCCCGAACTCGGCCTGCACAACTGGAGCATGGTGCAGCCGAACCTCGCCGCCGACGGCACCGCCACCTTCGTCATCACCGGCAAGTCAAAATGAAGCGCCCTCTGCGATCATCGGAAAAAATCCTCCTCGCCGCCTGCGTCACCCTCGTCGGCGGCCTCGGGCTTGTCTTCTTCATCCGGGACAACCGGAACCGCACCGACAGCGCCCGCAAACGCATCGAGGCCCTGAAGCCGGAGGCCGCCGCCGCGGACGCCTCGCTCGCCGACGCGCCGTTCTGGGAGGAACGCCGCGCCTGGCTCGAGGAACACATGCCCGCGCTCGGCGATTCCGGCGAAGCCCACAGCCGCTTCCTCGAGGAATTGCGCACGACCGCGCGCGACCGCGGCCTCGTGCTCGGGCCGCCCGTGCTCCTCAAGCCGGAAGCGACGCCGCATTTCCACGACCTCGCCGTCACGCTGCAAATCACCGGCCCCGATCAGGCGGTCTACCGGTGGCTGGCCGATCTGCAATCGCCGGAGAGATTCCAGGTCGTCAAATACCTCCTGCTCACACCGCAACCGGGACCGGTTCCGCGCATGGCCGGCACCGTCACTGTTTCCCGCCTCTTCAAGCAATGAAGCTCCGCCCGCACCACGCCCGCTGCCTCGCTGCCGCCGCCCTCGGATTCGGCTGGACCTGCCTGCACCCCGCGCCCGCCGCCGCGCAGACACCGGCCATCCCGGCGTCCGTCACCGCCGCGGATTACGCCGACCTGCTCGAGCGGCCGCCGTTCCGGAAAGTCCTCAGCCTCTCGGACTCACTCGTGCTTTCCGGCGTGGCCGCGCTCGGCCAGAAAAAACTCGTCACCGTCTGGAACCGCGCGACCGGCGAATCGTTCGTCGCCACGGCTTTGCCCAATCCCCAGGGATGGCGGCTCGTCGAACTGGTCGAAAGCACCGACCTCCGCCACGTCAGCGCCACGATCGAGGCCGGCACCCAGCGCGTCACGCTGCGGTTCGACCCGGAACGGCTCGCCCCGCCCAAACTCGACAACCGCTCAAAACCGGCCAAACGCAGCGAGGAGGCGATCGTGGTCGAGGCGATGCTCCGCTCGCTCGATCCGGCGGCCGCGCGTCAATTCGAAACATTGCCGGCCGAACCACAGGAAACTTTCCGCAAGACCTTCGCCGAGTTCCTGTCAACGTATCCGACGGCCCCCGACTCGCGCCGCCTTGCTTTCGTGCGCCAGGCGCTCGACGAAGTCATCGAATCGCTTCCCGACGACTCGGGCGCCGCCGCGCCGGACGCCACGGCGCCGGATGCGGCTCAGGCTCCGGCGCCCGCCCCGGAGCCGCCACCCGCGGCGGGCTCGTCCGCCACCGCTCCTCAATAATATGATCCGCTTTCCTCATCGCCCCGCCCGCCACCGCGCAACCGCGCCGCCCGCCACCCATCCATGATTTCATCCCGCACTCCGATTCTCCGCGCCGCCCCGCCGCCGCTCGCCGCCATCCTCTGGCTCGTCCTCCTCCCGCTTGCGGCGCAGGATCCGGTCGCGCCGCCCGCCATACCGCCCGCGCCTGCCGCGGCCAGTCCCGATGACGGCAGCATCCAGCTCCAGTTCCCGAACAACGGCATCAACGATGTCCTCGGGATTTACGAACTCCTCACGGGCAAGGCGGTCGTCAAGGACTCGGAGATTTTCGATGGCCAGCCGCTCAGCCTCGTCACGTCGCGCCCGGTCACTCAGGAAGAGGCGGTCGAACTCATCGAGTCCTGTCTTTACCTCAATGGCTACATCCTCACCCAGTCGATCGACGGCCGCAGCGTGCGCGTCTCCAGAGGCAATGCCACCCAGGCCAGCCTGACCCGCGGCCTCGAAATCGCCCAGTCGATCCACCAGCTCCCGCAAGGCAATTCCATGGCGTCGTACTTCCTGCGCCTCGAACACCTCGATCCGGCCGAAGCCGCCACCACGCTCTGGAGCCACCTCGGGCTCAACCGGTTCGGCCGCCTCACGCCGGTCACCAGCCCGCCCGGCCTCCTCATCACCGAGAATGCCGAAAACATCCGCCAGATCCTCCGCGTCGCCGCCGTCCTCGATGTCCCCCAGGGACAAACCGGCCTGATCACCGAGTTCTACACCCTCGAGCACGCCGATGCGGTCGTCATCGGGCAGATCCTCGCTTCCACCTTCACGCAGCGCCAGGTCCCGCCCACGCTCACGCGTGACACGGTCGGCGACGACGAAAACCGCATTCCCATGCGCGTGCCGGTCACCGCGCTTCCCAGAGTCGTCGCCGATGACCGCCTGAACCGCATCATGCTCGTCGCCCAGCCGGCCGACCAGGAATACGCGCGCACATTGATCAAGGAGTTCGACCAGCCGATCGCCGACGTGGCCCCGCTCGAACGCCGGCTGCGCTACGTTTTCGTCGATCAGGTCCTGCCCGTTCTCGTCGATGTGCTCCAGGACACCGGCAGCGGCACCACCACGCTCGCCGGCGGCGAAGTCGTCCGCTCCAGGCGCCCGCCCCAGGCGTCCAGCGACCCCACCACGCTGGCCGGGCGCACACGCCGTGGCCCGCTCCAGCGCGAGGGTGTCACCGCGCCGGTCGGATACGAGGACCAGCTCAGTCCGCCCGAGGAAAATCTCGCGCCGCTTTCGGTGCTCGTCGGCAAGACGCGCCTCGTCGCCGATGTCCAGGCCAACAAGCTCATCGCCTACGGACCGCCCGGTGACATCGCCAAAATCACCAGCCTGCTGACCCGCCTCGACCATCGGCCTCCCCAGGTCTATCTCGCCACCATCATCGGGCAGCTCTCGCTCGAGGACGGCATTGAAATCGGCTTCGACTATCTGCGCGAGTTCAAGGCGGGCGGTGAAGGCGATTATGCCGGGGCCGTCGTCACGCGCGATTCGCTCCTGCGCTCGATCCCCGACATCCGCAACCCGGGCCTGATCGAGCCGCCGCTGCCCGCGCTGCAAGGGCTCAACGTCTACGGCGAGATCGCGGATGGCGTGAACGCCTTTGTCCGCGCTCTGGAAAAAACCCAGCGATTCAAGGTGCTGAGCCGGCCGTCGATTTACGCTGCCAACAACAAAAAAGCCGTGATCACGTCCGGCCGCCGCATCCCGGTTCCCACCAGCAGCGTGACCGACCTCTCGAACACCACCAGCGTGCGCACCAACATCACGTTTCAGGACGTGGTCCTCAAACTGGAGGTCATTCCGCTCATCAACAGCAACAAGGAAGTCAGCCTGGCCATCGCCCAGGTCAACGACACCGTCGTCGGCCAGCAGGTCGTTTCCGAAAACACCGTTCCCATCATCGGCACCGAACGCCTCATCACCAGCGTCACCGTGCCCAACCGCTCGACCATCGTGCTCGGCGGGCTCATCACGGAAAACGAAGAGAAAACCGAGACCGGTGTGCCCATGATCAGTCACATCCCCGTCGTCGGCCAGCTCTTCAAATCGACCAAGCTCGTCAAAAGCCGCAAGGAACTCATCATCTTCATCCAGCCGGTCGTCGTCGAGGACGATGCCGATGCCGCCGCCGCCAGCCTGGAGGAGGACCTGCGCACGGGCATCGGAGGTGAGGCCTCGGTCCTCTTCCCCGAGATCGGTCCCGAACCAGCAGGATGGACCGAGCACCCGCACCCCGCGCCAAGACCGGCGCGTCCCGCCCCGCCCATCGACGACACCCCGCCAGCCCTCGAGGAAACCGAAACGCTCCGCCCCACTCCGGCCGCCGCCACGCCTCGCGCCCCCCGGCCGGCCGTCAACGCCCCGTCCCGCCGCGCCGCCCGCTAGCCGCCCCGCACGCCGACATGATGCACTCCCGACCGATTGAAAGAATGCTCGTCCAGGCCGCCCGGCAAGGCGGCGCCACCGACGCGGCCGCCGTCGTCCAGGCGCTCGCCGAAGCCGGCGTCGCCGGCGTCGGCTGGGTCGATGCCGTGCTCGACACCGATCTCGTGCTCGACGAGGAGACCTTCTTTCGCTCCCTCGCCGATCAGTTGTCGCTCGAGTTCGTCGCGGTCCCCTCCGCGGATCCCGATGCCGCGGCGCATACGCGGCTGCCCGCCCGCCTCGCGTTGCGCCACCGCGTGTTGCCGGGCCGTCCCAATGCCGCGGGCCGCCTGCGGCTGCATACGTGCGACCCGTTCGACCTCGAGGCCCGCCAGATGGCCGGCCAGATCATCGATCAGCCGGTCGCCTGGGTCCTCTGTCCCCGCACCGCCATGATCGAAGCCCTGCGCACCGCATACGGCGTGGGCGCATCGCGCTTCGACGAACTCATCGAAGGCAAGCTCGAACAGGCCGAAACCGATGCCCTCCTCCAGGAGGTCACCGTCCTCGAAGACAACGAGGAGGCCACCGTGATGAGCTTCGTCAACCAGATCTTCAGCGAAGCCATCCGCGAGCGCGCCACGGACATCCACCTCGAACCGCTCGAAAACGACCTCCGCATCCGTTACCGCGTCGACGGCGCCCTCCAGGAAGTCGCCGTCCCGCCCAATGTCCGCCTCCTCCAGAACTCCCTCGTCTCCAGGCTCAAGATCATGGCCCACCTCGACATCGCCGAGCGCCGGCTGCCGCAGGATGGACGCATCAATCTGGAACTCAACGGCCAGCGGTACGACGTGCGCATCGCCACCATCCCGTCCGTCAACGGCGAAAGCGTCAGCCTGCGGCTCCTCGGCCGCGAACGGCTCGAACTCGCCACCCTCGGCATGGACGAGCCACTCGAAGCCCGCGTCCGCGCGCTCCTCGCCCTGCCCAACGGCATCATTCTCGTCACCGGCCCGACAGGCTGCGGCAAATCCAGCACGCTCTACACGTTCCTCCGCGAACTCAACACGCGCGACCGCCGCATCGTCACCATCGAGGATCCCGTCGAGAACAAGCTCGATGGCGTGGTCCAGATCGCCGTCAAACCGGAGATCGATCTCACCTTCGCCGCCGGCCTTCGCTCGATTCTCCGCGGCGATCCCAACGTCATCATGGTCGGTGAAATGCGCGACCTCGAGACTACGGAAATTGCCATCCGCGGCGCGCTCACCGGCCACCTCGTCTTTTCCACCCTCCACACGAACGACGCCGTCGGTGGTATCTCCCGCCTCCTCGACATGGGCATCGAACCATTCCTCATCGCCTCGTCAGTGCGCGCTCTGCTCGCCCAGCGCCTCGTCCGCCGCCTCTGCCCGCTCTGCCTCCAGCCCGCCGAAGAAGGCCGCTTCCACGATCACTACCTCTCGTCCATCGGCTTTCCTGTCCATCGCAAGGAAGCCATCATGGTCGCGCACGGCTGCCGCGAATGCCGCGGCACCGGCTACCGCGGCCGCATGGCCATCATCGAAGTCTGCGTCGTCTCACCGGAAATCCAGGAACTCATCGCCGAACGCGCCCCCATGTCCGCCCTCCGCGCCAAAGCCATCGACGAAGGCATGATCCCCATGCGCGACTATGGCTGGCGCAAAGTCATGTCCGGCGAAACCACCATCGAGGAAGTCATCGCCGTCACCACCGCCGAAAAAAGTCATTGATCCCTTGTTCGGAAGTCAGAGGTCAGGGTTCAAAGGTCAGAGAAGCAAATAGTTAAAACAGAGGCAGTGAGTGCGGCGGTTCTTCGAATCCCGAATCTCAAATTTCAAGCCCCATGCCACAATTCACCTATCAGGCCCTTGCTCCTGACGGCCGCACGGTCCAGGGCGGGCTGGAGGCGGCCACGCGCCGCGAGGCATACCGCGAGCTGCAGGCGCGCCGGCTTTCGCCGATCGAGGTTCAGGAAACCTCGGTGACGAGCCAGGCGGCGGCCGTGGCGGCGGCCGCACGCGCGCCGCGGCTGAGCCGCGCCAAACTCATCTTCTTCACATCCGAGCTGGCCGATCTGCTCGAGTCCGGCCTGCCGGTCCAGCAGGCGCTGACGGTCATGGCCGAAAAACAGCAGGATCCCGCGATCCGGCAGGCCAGCGCGCGCACGCGCCTGCATCTTCAGGACGGCGAAACCCTCGCCACGTCGTTCCGCCAGGCGTCGCCCAGCTTCGATGACTTGTACACGTCGCTCGTCGCCGCCGGCGAGGCATCCGGCAGCCTGGCCGGAGTGCTCCAGCGCATGGCGTCCAGCATGGCCCAGCTCCATGACCTCCAGAAGCGTTTCACGCAGGCCATGGTTTACCCCGCCTTCATGATCGGCGCCTGCGCGGTGCTCATGGCGGTTTTCGCTCTGGTCCTCGTCCCCCAACTCACCGGCCTGCTCGAAAAGACAGGCCAATCGCTGCCCGCCGTCGCCCGCGGTCTGCTCGGTTTCAGCAGGTTCGTGACGGATCACTTTCTGACGATGCTCATCAGCGGCGCCGTCGGCGCGGGCCTCTTCCGCGCGTTGCTCGCCACGACCGCCGGCCGCCTGTGGTGGGACCGTTTCAAGCTCCGCATCCCGCTCATCGGCCCGATCGTCGACACGCGGTTCCACGCCACCTTCACGCAGGCCCTCGGCAACCTCGTCACCAACGGCGTTCCGCTCCTCTCCGCCCTGCGCCTCCTCGTCCGCGGCACCGCCAACCAATTCTTCCGCGTCCGCCTCAATCAGGTCATCGAGTCCGTCGGCGCCGGCGAAACACTCTCGCTCTCGCTCCGCCGCGCCGGCGGCTTCCAGCCACTCCTCTCGGACATCGTCGCCGTCGGCGAACAGACCGGCCAGCTCTCCCGCTCTCTCCATAAAGCATCCGCGCGCTACGATCGCGAACTCGACGCACGCATCCGCCGCCTCACGTCCCTCGTGTCGCCGGTCATCATCATCTTCCTCGCCATCGTCGTCACCATCGTCGCCTACTGCATCGTCGCCTCCATCTTCTCCGCCATCTCGGGCATCCGCGCCAAAAGCGGTTAATCCTGAAGGGGAAACTGATTTGAACAGAAGGCAGCGAAGGAAGCGAAGCAGGAACAAGTGGCGTCATGCTGGTCCGTCCCCCGCAGTGTGAGCGACCGGGCCAGACGATCTGTTCCTCTAACTGACTCAGCCTTTGTTTCCTTCCGTTCCATCCCGTTCCCGAATTCAGGTTAATCCTGTCCCGTCCGGAGAACGATCAGAATCGGCCCGCCGATCGGGCGGCAAACCTGTCCACGGCGCGTTCGCGCGCCTGGGGATCGAGGCGCAGATCCGGGCGCGGAACGATTTCATCCCAGTGGTCCGCCCAGCCGAAATAGCGGATGTGAATCATGCCGTCGTTCTCGAAGCCGACCACTTCCGCCGCGTACCAGCTCTCGAAATACTTGACCTGAAGCGGCTGCCCGGCCTGCAGGATCGTATCCTCCGTCACAGGCACGTCGGATTCCTCGATCGGTCCGGGATTGAACTTCTCGCGGCCTTCGAGCATGGCCGCGCGCCGCTCGGGCGTGAGCGCGGGAGCCGGCTCCTCGGGTGCCGCGGCCGTGAGCGCCGTGCGCAACTTTTCCAACGCCTGCCTGGCTTCGTCGCGTTCACGCCGCATCTCGACCAGTTCCTGCTTCAACACATCCACCTGTGCCGAGTCTCCTTCCACTGGCGAAACCAATACCCTGGCGACTCTCCCCCCGGATTCACCCGCCGCTCCCAGGCCGGCGGGTGGACGCGGCGCGGCCGGTCTGGCGGCGGACTCAACCCCCGCCTCCTTCCGCTCGCACGCCGCCGAAGCGAACAGCGCCATCATGATGGTCAGCCATCTCATTGCCGTATCAACGATTCAGCCTCGCATGCCATTGGAAACTACATCTGAGCCCCGCATGCGGCAAGCTCAGCGAGATGTTGAGAGGACGCGTTGGGATTCGAGTCCCCTCCTGGCTTCAGCCGGTGCACGCAGCTCTTTGCCCAACCGCTCTCCGCACCACGAGGGCCAACGGCCCGACCCTATACCAGCCTGGGGCATCGCCCAAAGACTGGAGTTTGTACATTTTAAGCGGCGGCGGCGGAACTCCAACCATCACGCACGAACCTGTTGGCGAATCCGGGACGAATCCGGGACACCCACTCGAATATCGGAATTGAGCACT
>CAZYHO010000089.1:0-1336 GCA_964647495.1 uncultured Akkermansia sp.
CGGCTGATGTTGGTCGCCGGGTCAATTGTCGCCACTCTTGCATGCCGATGTTCTCCAAGTCCGGGCGCCAGCGCTCAACTACTACGTCCTGCGGGACGCATCGGGGCTGTACTTGCTCGACGCTGGATTCGTTGGCGGGCGCTTTCATTTGCGCCGCGCACTTCAACGACGTGGCTGGGAGCGTGAGTCGATTCGAGGTATTATCGTCACGCACGGACACCTTGATCACATCCTCAATGTGTCCATCATTGCGCGCCAGACCGGCGCTTGGATCGCCGCCCCGCGGCTCGACGCCGACCACTACGCCGGCCACCCGCACTATCGCGGCTGGGCGCGAGTCGCTGGCTGCCTGGAGAGCGTTGGCAGGCCGGTTCTGCGCTTTCGTCCATTTGTTCCCGACCGCTGGCTCGACGACGGCGACTTCATCGACGTTTGGCACGGCCTGCGTGCCGTCCATCTTCCAGGGCACACTCACGGGCATATGGGTTTCTTCTGCGAGCGTCTCCGCCTTCTGTTCACCGCCGACCTTTTCGCCAGTTATCGCGGTATCGCGCACTTCCCGCCCGACATCTTCAACTCCGCCCCGGAGCAGCTACCGCAGAGTCTGGCCACAGCGTTGGCATTCGACCTCGCCGGAGTCATCCCAAACCATTGCGACCGTGCCAGCCCGGAAGAGCATCTACGGCGGCTTCATCGACTGCAACGCGAGTCGCAATGTGCCTGACAGCCTGTGTTGCGCTGAATGAACCTGATTACTTAAAAGGCCCGATGCGTCCCTCTCTCCAGAAGTGCTTGCTGCGAGTGACAGGATTCCTGTTCCTGCCGCTTTTTTGCCTGACCTGCTTGTTCACGTGCAGTGCCGTGAACCCGATGGGGCTCTCATTTTTGACGAGGTTTGAGATCGTCAACTCAAGCACGCAAGACCTCGCAGCCACGCCCATCGGAGCGATCGGGAGAGAAGGCCGCCGGGCTACATTGCCCATTTCCAAGTATTCCAGGTTATATGTGATGAGTTCCCAACGCAGCGGGTTTTCGGTGCCCTCCGGAACTTCTCTGTCCCTCACTTATGATTGGGATGACATCCAGTTTTCGGAGATCATTTTCACTGGCCCCGACGGCTCGCATCGGGTTCTGCCGACTGGCTTGCATCCCACCGAAGGCCAGTATCGACAACCTCCCACGAAGCGATTCGAGGTTGTCGATTTTGATTCACTCGCGCCTGCGACGGACATTCACCTGACAGCACTCAAGTCGAAAAACAACGAAGTTTCGACGCTCTATTTTCTCGCGGGACTTGGATTGCTGTCTCCGATTTCTTTCTGGCTCTCCCGGCGCA
>CAZYHO010000089.1:1436-9379 GCA_964647495.1 uncultured Akkermansia sp.
GGCGCCGCGCTTCATTGTGGCGGGATGAATATTCAGCACACGGCATTCGGCATGTGGAATGGCGGCCGGTACATGCACTATGGGGAGCCGGTGGACGACGACCGGTTCATGGCGTTGATCCGCGGCTCGTACGAGCAGGGGGTGCGCACGTTCGTGACGGCGGACGTGTATGGCAATGGCGCGGCGGACACGCTCTTCGGGCAGGCGATGCGCGGGGTGCCGCGCGAGAGCTACGCGCTGGCGGGCATTGTCGGGCACGATTTTTACCAAGGCCAGCGCGAGGGCGCGAAGGGGTATCCGCGGTTTACGAATCCCGAACTGCGCGGCCCGCAGGAGTACCGCGGCTACCTGCGCATGGCGGCCGAGAAATCGCTGGAGCGCTGTGGCGTCGACCGGTTTGACGCGCTGCTGTTGCACAACCCCGACCGCATCGGCTACACGAGCGATGCCGTGTGGAAAGGGATGGACGCGCTGCGCGACGCCGGGCTGACCGACAGGCTCGGGGTGGCGCCGGGGCCCGCCAACGGGTTTTCGCTGGACCTCATCCTCAACTTCGAGCGGTTCGGCCCGCTGATCGACTGGGCCATGATCATCCTCAATCCGTTCGAGCCGTGGCCGGGCGAATTCGTCCTCGGCGCGGCGGAAAAAGCGGGCGTCGGCATCATCGCGCGCGTGGTCGATTTCGGCGGCATCTTTCACGATGATGTACGGCCCGGCCATGAGTTCGCCCAGTGGGACCACCGCAGTTACCGGCCGGCCGGCTGGGTCGAGGCCTCGATGGCCAAGGTCGATCAGATGCGGCCGATCGCGCAACGCCACGATCTGACGCTGCTGCAACTGGCCTGCGCGTGGACGCTCGGCCAACAGGCGGTCAAGAGCGTCGTGCCCACGCTCACCCAGGAAATCGGCGCCGGCGCACGGCCGATCGAAGACAAGCTGGCCGAACTGGCCGCCGTCCGGCCCGGCAGCCCGCTCACCGCGGAAGAGGCCGCCTTCATCCGGGCGCTCGGCGAAAACCGCGGATGCATGAAACTCAAGGGAGCGCATCCCGCCCACTCCGGCCCGGATCTGGCCGACAATTGGGCGCTCGACGCCGACACCCGCGGCGCCGCGGAGCGCTGGGACATCGATCCCGCGCGCGACCTGGCGTACGCACATTGAGCCCCGTTCGGCCATCTCCGCTGCGCTCTGGTTCCCGCATCCGGCTTTCGCAGGGCGATATGGCACGATGGACTTCGGCGGCTGCCCCATGGAGGGGCACGAATTGAAATTGAAGTCCGGTGAGGCCGTCAATGCCGCAGCACGATGCGTGCGTCGAGCGCGAGCGTGCCTTGCGAGGAAACGACGAGTGGATTGATGTCGATTTCAGCGATCCGCGGGCAGGCGTGCAGGAGGGCATCGAAGCGCATGAGGCAATCGACGAGCGCGTCCAGATCGACGGGCGGACGGCCGCGCACACCCTGCAGCGCGCGGAAGATCCGGGTTTGCGCGATCCAGCGGCGGGCGATTTCCGGCGAGAGCGGCGGCAGGACGAGCGCACGGTCGCGCATGACCTCGACGAGGATGCCGCCGGCGCCGATGAGGAGGACGCGGCCGAACTGGGGATCTTCGATGGCGCCGAGAATCAACTCCCATCCGCCAGGCGGCACCATCCGTTGCACGCTCACACCGCCGAAATCGGCTGGCGGTACGGCGCCCGCGATGTGGCGCCAGGCGGCGCGCACGTCGTCCGCGGAGCGCAAGTCGAGCCGCACGCCGCCGGCGTCGCTTTTATGCGTGATCGTGCCCGACTGGAGCTTCAGGACGACAGGGTATCCGATTTCGCCGGCGCGCTCCACTGCTTCGCCTTCGCTGAGCGCGGAAAACGTCGGCACCACAGGCAGCGCGAACGCCCGCAGCACGGACTTGGCTTCCACCTCGGTGAGCAGCGTGCGCCCGGCCGACGTGGCGTGATCGAAGACGTGCCGCACCTCGGCAGGCACCTCGGAGGGCACATCGGCAGGCGCTTGAGTGGGCGCATCGGCAGGCGCTCCATTCACGATCCGGGCGCGGAGAGCGCGATTGGTTTCCTCCAGCCAGTCGAGCCGGCGCCGGCGTTCCCACATGTGGATGAAGGCGCGCGCCGCGGCGTCGGGGTAGTCGTGCGTCGAGAGGCCGGCGGCGTTGAGCGCGCGGCGGGCGTCGCGCACGGCTGCGCCGCCCATCCACGAGCAAAGCACCGGTTTGTCCAGGCCGGCGGCCGCCTCCACGACCGCTTCGGCGACCGCCGTCGGATACGTCATCGCCTGCGGCGTGACGACCGCCAGCAGGCCGTCCACCATCTCGTCCGCCGCGACCAGGCGCACCGCGGCGGCGAATCGCCGGGCATCCGCGTCGCCAAGCACATCGACCGGATTGCCGTGGCTCCAATGCGCCGGGAGCAAATCATCGAGCGCCTGCCGCGTCTCCGGAGAAAGCGGCGCGACCTCGCCGCCCAGACCGACCAGCGCGTCGACCGCCAGGGCCGCGGGACCGCCGGCGTTGGTCACGATGCCGAGGCGCGGCCCGCGCGGCAGCGGCTGCTTCGACATGACTTCCGCGATATCGAACAGCTCCTCGATGGTATCGACGCGCAGCACGCCGCACTGGCGAAACGCGGCGTCGAGCACGGCATCGCTGCCGGTCATGGCGCCGGTGTGCGAAGCTGCCGCCCGCGCCGCCGCTTCGGTGCGGCCGACCTTGATTGCGACGATCGGTTTGCGCGCGGCGACTTCGCGGGCAGCGCTCAGGAACGCGGGCGCGTCGCCGACCGACTCCATGTACATGACGATGCTTTCGGTGCGCGGATCTTCGCCGAAGTGGCGGATCAGGTCGCCCCACCCCACGTCGAGCATCGAGCCCACCGAAACGAAGCCGCTGAACCCGACGTTTTCGCGCACGCCGAGATCGAGGATGGCGGTGCCGAGCGCGCCGCTCTGGCTCAGAAACGCCACGCGGCCACTGCGGCCCATCCGCGGCGCGAACGTGGCATTCAATCCGGCCGCCGGAACCATCACACCCAGGCAGTTCGGCCCGATGAGCCGCAACCCGCCGCGCCGCGCCTCCGCCAGCACGCGCCGCTCGATCCCGGCGCCGGCCTCACCGGTTTCCCGAAAACCCGCCGATACGACGACCGCGCCGCCCACACCCGCCGCCACGCACTCCTCGACAACCACGGGCACGCTCGGCGCAGGCGTAATCACGATCGCCAGGTCGACCGGCTGCCCGATCGCCGCCACCGTGGGCCACGCCCGCCGCCCGCAAACTTCCGAGCGCCGCGAATTGACCGGATACACCGCGCCGGGAAACGCCGCCAGACTCTCCATCAGCGCCCTTCCTACACTCCCCTCACGCGATGAGGCCCCGATCACGGCGATCGAGCGCGGTGAGAAGATCGCTGTTAATGGCATGGCGGCAGGTGGGGCGGGGCGGGTGCTTGGGGTGGGTCGGACGGGTCGGACATGTCCGACAAGTCAGACGCGTCGGAGGCGTCGGACGTCAGGCGGCGCCCGGCGCCCATCCCTGCCTCGCGGCAGACATCCGCGAACTCGCGGGCCATGCGAGCCGCGGTGAACTCGCTCTCGATGCCGGCGCGGGCGCGCTTGCCGAGCTGGGCGGCGAGCCCCGGCATCAACAGCAACTGCTCGAGTGCGGCGGCCAGCGAAGCCGCGTCATCCGGCGCGCACAGCACGCCGCCGCCGGTCGCGTGGATGATTTCCGGAAAAGCGCCGTGCTCCGGCTGCACGACCGGCACGCCGCAGGCCATGGCTTCGATGACGTACAACCCGAACGATTCGCCGTAGATCGCCGGCACGCTGAGCACGCTCAACGACTGAAAAAACGCGCGCTTTTCCTCGGCGGGGATGTTCGGCACGAATTCGGCATCGCCTCGCACGCCCGCCGCGATGAGGCGCGCCTCCTGCTCGGTGACGTAGGCCTCGTCGGCAGGCGTTTTCGCGCCGCCGATGCGCAGGCGCAGGTTCGGCAGATTGCCGCGCTGCTTCAAGAGAATGAAGGCATCGATCAGAAGGTGCAGCCCTTTGGCATGGCACATCCGCGCGAGATATCCGATGGTCGGCGCTTCGGGCGCGTCGGACGCCGGCGTCAGTTCATCGAGCGACACCCCATTCCTCACGACCGTGACCGCGCCCGCGCCGAGGCCGAGCCTCCGCTCCATCAATTCCGCATAGTACCGGCTCACGCCGATAAAGCGGTCGACGTGCGCCGCGGTCGCCGCCAGCCCTTTCCACGCCTCGGTGCGGTGGGGCTCCGGCAGCGAGTCGAGAAACGAATCCTCGCCGTGCAGCGTGCAGACGACGCGGCAGCCGAGCGATTTCCTGATGCCGGCGGCCTGGCCGGCGAGCAGGCCGTTGCTGAATGCCACCACGTCCGGCCGCAGCGGCGCCAGCCATTCGACGAGCCGGTGCCACTCCTTCGCCTGGTTGTTCTCGGTCCCTCGCAGCGTCTCGACCGTCATCTCGCCGAGGTCGCTCGCCCGCGTCATGCCGGCGAACCGCGACACGAACCTCAGCAGCCCGGTGGCATCGAACGCGCGGTCAACCCAACGCGGCGTGTGCCGGAACAACGCCACCTTCTGCTGGAGAAACATGTTGATCCCTCCCGCGAATATCGGGGCCTCCGGGCTCGCCGCCGGCTCGTCCAATACCAGCGGCAGATACAGCGGCACAATGAACGCGTCATGGCCCTCGGCCCGCAAGGCGTGGACCAGCGTGTTGTCGCGGTGGCAGTTGCCGCAATGAAAGTTTCCCGTGCCCGCGGTCAGATGCGCGATCTTCATCACGCCACCCTACGCCGACGTCACGCGCAACCAGCCCGGAAATTTGCTGATCCCGCGCAGGGAAATGACCGCATCATCCGCAACCCTCCATCCCACGCCGCCGGCCTCGGCCTGACGTCCTGCCGCCCGGCCGCCCCCCCGGGGGGGCGGGACAAAAAAGTTAAGAAATCTTTAGTTTTGTCCACAGGGGGACATACGAATTGTGAGCCGGCTGCCCGCACGCAATTCGTATGTCACCCTGCGGTGGTCGCGACAGCTATTGAGAACGAATCGCAACAAGTTTTTCGCCTCACAGGGTGCCACACAGATTGCGGGCTACTGGCCTGCAATTCGTCTGTCCCCCTGTGTGTGGGGAGATGCTCTTGAGAACGAGTCGCAACATGCTTTTTTTGGACCCGGCTGGCGAATCGGGCTGCCCGGCCGTCCGCCCGATTTTATTTTACATCCCACTCCCCTCCCACTACGCAAATGGTCGATGTCCGCCGATCCCCCGAGAATCGTCCGCCTCGCCACGCTGAAATCCGCGGCTGCCTTCCGCGAGCACGCCGCCGGCCTGGGCATCGACCTGCCTTGCGACGACGCGCTCGCGCCGGCGGTCGATTCCCCGCTGCTCAGGCCGCTGGACGGCATCGCGCTCAACGGCCGCACGCCCGGCAACCGCCTCGCCATTCATCCGATGGAAGGCTGGGACGGCACGGCATCCGGCGGCGTGACCGACGACGTGCGCCGCCGCTGGCGCAGGTTCGGCGAGAGCGGCTCCAAACTCGTTTGCGGCGGCGAAGCCATGGCCGTGCGCCCGGACGGCCGCGCCAACCCGAACCAGCTCATGATTTCTCCGGAAAATCGCGATGCCCTCGCCGGGTTGATCGCTCTCTGCCGCGCCACCCACCGCGAGCATTGGGGCGACGACTCGGACCTCGCCATCGGGTTTCAGCTCACGCACAGCGGCCGCTTCTGCCGCCCACACGGCCAGTGGCAACCGCTCGTCGCCCACCGCCATCCGCTGCTCGACCGCCGCTTCAACGTGACCAGCGACGCCCAAGTCCTCGACGACGATGCCATCGAAACGCTCATCGCCGATTTCGTCCGCGCCGCACGCGTGGCACGCGAGGCCGGCGCCGACTTCGTCGACATCAAACACTGCCACGGCTACCTGCTCCACGAATTCCTCGGCGCTCACACGCGCGCCGGCCGCTTCGGCGGATCATTCGAAAACCGCACGCGCATCCTCCGCGACATCGTCGCCGGCCTGCGCGCCGACGGCAATGACATTGACGTCGCCGTGCGCCTCAGCCTCTTCGATATGGTCCCGCACCGGCCGGATCCGGAGCGCTCGCGACCGGGTAAACCGGGCTCCGGCATCCCGGAGGATTTCTCCGCCTGCCTGCCGTACCGCTTCGGGTTCGGTGTCGATCCACACGACCCGCGACGCATCGACCTCACCGAAACCCACCGCTTCATCACACTCTGCGCCGATCTCGGCATCCAGCTCGTGAATGCGACAGCCGGCTCGCCCTACTACACACCGCATATCCAGCGCCCGGCCGCCTTCCCGCCGAGCGACGGCTACCAGCCGGCCTACGACCCGCTCGTCGACGTGGCCCGTCAAATGAACGCGCTCCGCGAAGTCAGGCGCCACGCCCCGGCCGGCATCGCTTTCGTCGGCACCGGCTACACGTACCTCCAGGAACACCTGCCCACCGTCGCCCAGGCCGCCGTGCGCGACGGATGGACCGACGTGGTCGGCGTCGGCCGCATGGCGCTCTCGTACCCACGCTTTCTCATCGATGCCGTGACATCGGGCCGCATCGATCCCAAGCTCATTTGCCGGACGTTCAGCGACTGCACCACCGCGCCGCGCAACGGCCTGCCCAGCGGCTGCTATCCGCTCGACTCACACTACTCATCGAAACCCGAGCACGCCCGCCTCAAGGAAATCAAGCGCGCCCAGGGTTGAGCGGCCCGTGATTCCGCAAACCCGCGCGACGCTCCCTTCGCCCCCTCGCCCCTTCATCCCTCAGCCCGACACCCCGCCATGTCCCGGCCCGACCTCATCGCCGATCCCTCGGATCTCAAACCCGGCACCCCCTGGACCGACACCGTCTGGGCCTGGACCGCCGAGGAGGAAATGATCACCCATGCGCGCAAGCCGAGGCTGTGCGCCGCCACGCTGCTCCCGTTCGCCGGCGGACGCCCGGACTGGGACGGCTTCGTGCGCAGCCTGCAATGGATGATGGACGCCGCCGCCCATTATCGCATCGAGTTCGTCCCGGTCCTCAACGCCGATACCGGCTATATCTTCGACCTCGACGACGCCCTCTATGCCGATGTCCTTCGGCGCTTCCGCGACGCCTTTCCCGGCCACCGGTTCATCGCGGGCATCACCGCCCGCGGCGCGCAAAAGGACACCGGCTTTCGCGCCGATCGCTATCTGCCGCTCCTCGACCTCGCGCAGCCCTACGACAATTCCGAGGTCATGATCATGACGTCGCAACGGCTCAACGAACTCGACCCCGAACCGCGACGCGACGGCTATTTCGCCATCGCCGAGTTCATCACCCGCCCCGCCCTCGCCCACGCCCTCGAGCCCGCCTTCGTCCCGTGGGCCACGCCATTCGGCCCGTGGCTCCTGCATCAGCTCGCCTCCCACCCGAAATTCACCGGCGGCAAGGTGAGTACACTCGACGAACCGCACTTCCTCTACTGGGCCGCCATGTCCCGCCACCTCGGCCTCGATTTCCTCCCGCACAGCGGCGACGACTTCGGCCTCGCCACAGCCATCAAATCGGGACTCCCTCTGCTCATCGGCGCTGCCTCCAGCGCCGCCCCGCTCGTCTGCGCCGCCATCGATATGTGGCTCGCCGATGGCATCGAATCCAAAGCCGTCCCCGCCGGCCACACCGGATCGTTCGACACGCGCGTCTACAAACTCTTCGAAGCCCTGCAGTCACTCGAAGACCAGATCTTCCGCCCTGACACCACCTTCAATGTCGGCGCCTACAAACACAGCACCGCCCACGTCCTCCACCACCTCGGCCTCATCGCCACACCGGAACCCCACCCCGCCTCCCGCGACCACCGCCCCGCCGACGAACCAGCCCGCGTCCGCGATGCCCTCCTCCGCCCC
>CAZYHO010000089.1:9479-12765 GCA_964647495.1 uncultured Akkermansia sp.
CAATGCGCCAATTCAACGCTCCCCGGTGCCACTCGTCACGCCGTACCGTCCCCCAAATCTCTGCAACCCCGGAGTCATTCGCGTCCATTGGTTCTCATCAACTGAAACCAGGCATCAAGGGGGGGTCCGGCCGCCTGTCCATTCGTGATTCGTGGTCAAGAACACCGCCGGACCTGAACCACGAATTTCCCGAATTCCACGAACGCCTTCAGCACGCAGGATAGTGCGGCCTTCCGTGGGAACTACACTCTCCCGATCGGCTGAGTATCCGTGCATTCCGTGCATTCCGTGCACCCCGTGGTTGCCCTCACGGCGCGCCGATCAGACGCACGCGCAAGAATTGCTGCGGTGATGCGGAGACCGGTGTGACCGCGCGGAAACGCACTTCTTCCGTGCCATCGCCGAGGTTGGTGCGGCCGAGGTAGATGGCGTGCAGCGGGTTTTCCTCTGGCCAGGAATCGAGTGTGGTGCTGATTTCCGGGACGAGAAGCACATCGTCGCGCCCGACTTTCTGAAGGAAGCCGATTTCAAGGAATTGGCTGTCACCAGCGCCGGTGATTTCCGCGCGGAGGAATTCGCGTGGGTCGTGGACGCCGGGATCCGTGCCGCCGGCGTATTCCAGCAAGGCCGGCACGCCGTCGGCATCCAGATCGGAAGCCAGATCGGTCACGCCATGCGCGGCCGCCCAGCCGGCCAGAGGTTCGTCATCGGAACGACCTGGCGTGCCACCGAGAACCGAACTGGTGCGCCAACTGGCGACGAGCGCGGGATCGTTCGCTCCGGGACGCATGAGGGTCAGCGAATACCCCGCACCATCGCATTGCACCGGCCAGGGAGCATCGTCGCTGTATGCCCATTCCGTGATGATCGTCCCGTCCGAGGCGAGCAGCACGAGCGTTTCACCGCTGTTGTTGAGAGCGGAGGAGCTGGAGGCTGCATAACCGTCCGGCAGGGCGATTCCCTCGCCGTATCGCGCGGCGAAAGCGGCCGGATCGCGGGCCAGAACCGCGCGTCCGCCCGGGGCGATCAGGGCGCCGGCCAGCGTGTGGATGATGCCGTCGGTAAACGCGGCATTGGCCAGGCTGACGGTATGCGTGGCGCTGAGGTTCACCAGTTCGATGAACTCGAAGTCCTCCTTGTCGGTGAATCCCGCGGTTTGTTCCGCGGCGGTGGGGGGCGCGGGATGATACATGATTTCGGAGATGGCCAGGTTGCCAGGGCCGGCCGGCACCACAGTGCCGGTGCCCTGGATCGTAATGGCATGCGCGGGGCCGATCGGCGCGCCTTGAGCGTCGTATGCCCGCAGCGTGATCCGGTTCTCGCCGGGCTGGATGGGCACGCTGACCTGCCAGGTGGTCGCCGTATTCCAGCTCACCGGCAACGACACGCCGGTCGAATCAAGGCGGATCTCCGCCACGTCCACCCAGCCGGTTCCCTGAATCACTGCCGTGCTCTCGCTGCTGCTGGAACCGTCTTCCGTGGTGATGGCGAACGGCGTGGGCGGCACGGCGGCATTGATCAATCCAAGCACATGGGTGCGGCGCGCCGTGATGTAGGAAACATGGCTCGACAGGTTTTCCGTCGGCAGGAACTCGCTGTAGTGCGCCGCCCACGGCCCCATGTACGCGGGATTGAACACCGTGGAAATGATGTCGTGGAGGTGCGAATAATACGCCCGCCGCCGCGAGGGATGGCTGCCGAGCATTTTGGTGAGGTCGCCATTGTTGACCACGCCCTCCGTGCTGCCCATGGAAAACGTGAAATCCATGTCCCAGGGGAAATACATCGCGCGGCCATCCCCGGGGCGGAGGTACACAAGGAGGTTGTGCTGGCTGCCGGAACTGTAACTGTCGCCGATGCCGAACAGCGTCTGGATCGCGAAAGCGCGCAGCCATTGATCCACGTCGATGACTTCGCCGATGGCATCGCGATACGCCGCGCCGCTCAGGCCGAAGACCCGGAGCATTTCGATGAGGCCGGAGTAGTCGTCGGCATCGCGGTTGTTATCGATCAGCCAATGCCATCGGTAGAGTTCCTTGTTTTCCAGGCTTCCCAGCGTGCGGACTGAGACGCCGGTCACATTGTCGGGCTCGGGCCTCTTCAACCCCTCCGGCGTGCCGTTGTCGGTGGTGGTCGGATAATAAATGAGTTCGTATTCGAACATCCGCCCGTCTCCACCATTCTCGAACTGGTTGTCCAGCCATTCGTCATCGAAGCGCGACTTGAGCAGCATCGCGGAGCCGGTGTGCACCTGCTTGGGCGCGATGATTCGGATCAGGTCATCGTTCATGCCGGGAATGCGGCCGGCGCGGCTGATGGCGTGCTTGATGAGGATTTCTTTCTGGCTGAATTGATCGCCCGCTCCGGAGCGGTCTACCGCGACGCTGCCGTGCGCGCCCAGAAACGGCCGGTCCGCCGGAAACCGGACAATGAACCCGGCGCGCACGTCCTTCGGGCGCCCGCGCTGGCTCCCCTTGAGCCGCACGCCGCAATCGTAGTACACATCGTGCTCGTTGTAGATCACGGTCGCGCCCAGCCGGTCGTTGCTCATGACCTGCGTGGGGGTGTGCATGAAATCCGCGTCCGCCGCGGTCATGACGATGCGGAAATTATTGGGCTGAACCGTCCCGTAGTCGAGCCGGGCCTGGCCGTCGTCCCACGGGATCAACGCATGGGAATCCGGACCGCTGGCCGGCGCACAGGAAATCGCGGAAGCCGTGTCCGCGGCGGAAACATAAAACCTCACCTTCGCGCCGCCGGCCTGCGGCGGCACCGTCCCCACGTACAACCCGCCGGCCTGCGGCGCCATCGCGCTGGAGACGAACGCGCCGCCATCGACGGAATAATAGAGCGTCACCGCGCCCACCCCGTCGGGATCGCCGGCTCCGACAGACACCGTGGCGGCTTCCCCCGGCGCGGGCACGGCAGGCGCATGGGACAAACCGTGCAGCGTGGGGCCGAGATTGGACGTGTGCGTGGAATTGACGCGACCGGGCGTGCCTCCGTCCTGGAAAGCGGCGAGTCTGGTGGTGCGGGCGACTCGATTGAAATAGAGCCGGGTATTGAGCTGGTTCGAGCCGCCGAGCCAGCGGGCTCGAAAGCTGATGCGATACTCCGAGTTGCTGTTGATCGTGACAAGGTTGGCACCGGCTTTCAGCGTCGTCTCGGCGTGGTTGTGCATGTGCTCGGTGGCGCCGCTGGCGCGCATGCGAAGCACACTGTTGCCGGGCTCCTCAGGGTCGTCGATGACGGCTGCGTGCCTGTGGGTGCCGAGAAATCGCCAGGC